>CAZDRB010000007.1:0-23815 GCA_964507925.1 uncultured Pseudomonadales bacterium | reverse complement strand
CTCAGGCAATCAACTACACTATCCAACTTTTTAGGGGCGGTTGGCATCTACTAAGCTCAGGTAACTAAGAATATATTCCTTGTTTTCGACGGTGATTATTTTAGGCGTACGACGCTCTATATATCTAATCAGTGACTTAAATGGTTTATCCTTTTTAACCAGACGATTGAACTGGTTAATAATTGATCTATAAACAGCGTAGGTCTTGGTTTTTTTAACTCTCTGGGATTCGAGAAAACTTATAAACTCAGAGTGATCGAGACCTACTTCTGTTGTGATTCCCGACACCGAGGCATAGTTAATCTCAAAGTCGGCTTCAAGACCCGCTGGCACTACAAATTTTTGCTCTGAAACATTTCCTTTGTCGTCATAAAAGTACCCATCTATTTCTTGCTGAGAGTCCTGATCTTTGACTGTAAGAATATACTTGCCCGTACTTGGCTTGGCGACAAGCGCTGTTTTGATGCTCGAGCCGGGGTGACCTTCAACGGCATCCTGCAGATATTCTTCACTCCAGTCTAGGGAAATTGGATTCCCATTCTCGTCTGTTAAGCTCATATCTTGATCACCGCTGCTCACAAACATCATGTAAGAGAGATCTGTAAGAGAAGGAGTAAAACGATTTACACTAACTAGGCTACTTGATTTTGACAACTCTGTTCTCAGCGCGTCATTTGGATCATTAATTAGCCAGTCATCACCATCTTCTGCGTGTGCGACTAGAAAATGTCCCGGTAGTCCGAGAATCGATGGATAGGTAACGCTCGCTGCGCTCTTTGATCTCGAGTACTCGAGCTTGGTACTAGAGTGTCCGGCCTTATAGCTATCCCTTGCAAGTCTAGTGATCGCTATCCAGTTAAGCAGTCCGGGCCCAATGTAGCCGTCTGGCTGGGATTTGAGCCAAGAGTTAACTCGACTAGGATTAGGGGCGGAGCCGTCCGGCATGTTTACATCATAATGGTCTAGTATCATCGCGACAGAAGTTGGGGTGCAGCCCCAGCGATCTATGCCATACTTACCGATATCCGCCCATCTAGTTGCACTATCATACTCCTCACTCGCCCACAGTGGATCTTTTTGAGAAAAGTAGGGAAATGTTGCCACCGGCGGGGGATGTCCAACCTCTATGTAATCAATCACAAAGGAGGCCCATTGGCCAGAAGTTCCAGTAGTTTGAGGGTGACCATACCAAATATTTAAAGCCTGTCTCAATGAGGGCCTAGAGGTAAATATTGAAGAACCATCCAAAAGAAACTCATACGAGTTGTCGCTCATATAAATACTAACATCATGATAGTTCAAATCTGCTGAGGTTGATTGATGAATTACTCGTGGAGTGCCTTCTATGCATGACAGATCATCCTGTTCACACAAAAAAGTAACTATATGAAAATACGGATTTCCAGGAGAATGCCAGATATAGAAAATTGTGTATTGAGAAAACGCAGCAGGATACGACATTATTGTATTCAAGGGAGGAGCGAAATCAGTTATAGCTATTCCATTCCCAAAATTTCCTCCTGAGTTCGTGTAGCGAAATCGTAATTTAATTAAGTCGTCTTGAGGCGTAACGATAGGAACAATTGATCTTACATAGGGAAACTTATAGGGATCGAAATGACTTAAAGATATCTCAGAGTTAGAAAAACTAATACCACCAGAGTTGTTAACTTCCCATACATCAGGGTTAGAGTATCCATTATTAAATTCCTCGATAAAGTAAGCGCTTGCATCTCCAGGAGTGTAAAATAAGAAAACAATAGAAAAAACAAACAGAATAAAAAGAATTCGGGCAGGAATTCTAAACATTAAGTATAGTAACTCAAATAATAAACACCATGTCAATAGATAAAAAAAATATAGCCATATATTCAAATTTGCCGAGTGGCGGTGCATCTGAAATGGCAAAAGTAATCACGAAATATTTGAGTTCAAAGTTTGTACTTAAAAAAATTACAGATAATGATATCCGCCCCGGAAACCTTATAGCATACATATCCACAGCTGTATTCATACTTCCATCTCTACATAAAAAATTGGCATCAGAGATAGACAGTGATAACGACCTATTAATTTGTCATCATAGTTGGATAACAAAGTCACCTCACCTACTAAGATATTCAAAATTAAGAAAAATATATTTTTGTCATGAAGGAATGAGAGAGTACTACGATAAAGAATTCTTGAAAATACAGTCATTTAGAGAAAAAATAATAAACGCTATTAGGTTGCCAGTAAAAATAATCGATAAACAGAATTTACGAGCTAAAAACTTAACCGTCGTAGTAAATTCAAAATTCTCTAAGTCCAATATAGAAAAGTATTACAAGATCAGCGATTGTAAGGTATTGTACCCAGGAATAAACACAGATGTATTTTCGTACATGCCAAGAAAGGTAAAAAAGAATCAAGTAATTAGCGTTGGTGCAATCAATAAGTTAAAAGGCTATGAATTATTGATCCAATCAGTCTCACTTGTGAAGAAAAACCAAAGACCAGACTTAGTTATCGTTGGAAACGGCCTTGACGGTGAATATCTAAAAAAAATTAGAAGACTAGCCACTGATTTAGAGGTTACTCTAAAGGTAAAACTTAATCTAAGCAAGAGGAGTCTGGTGCATGAATACAACAAATCAAAAATGTTTTTATACAGTCCAGTTTCGGAGCCATTTGGTATTGTTATTGAAGAGGCCATGTCCTGCGGCCTGCCTGTTATTGCATATAAGTACGGCGGCGGCTATTCAGAAATTATGAGTAATAAAAACGGATACTTATTACCTAGCCTTAACCCACGAATCTGGGCAGAGAAAATCGAACGACTGTTAAATAGCCCTAAAACAATCGACAGAATTGCTCGCTACAACAGCAATTATCTCAGAGAAAATTTTAGTGAGAATATAATGAACAATAAAATATTGAATCTAATTAAATCTCTATGATCCTCCTTCTTCGCGCATCTCACGCCAACGAATTCGAGCTACAAAACTATGCACCACTCGCCAAGTCGCACAACATCAAAGTTGTGACAAGCAAAAGACCGCTCACCAGAACCACTATTCCGCAGATCAAGCTCTGGTCGCCTACTGACCTGCCAAACTTTCCCTTACGTCGTCAGATCCTCAACCGTCTCATCGGTGGAGAGCAGTGGCTAATAGGTCTGGAAAAAACAATTCAAGATCTTTCAAAGCGATACAATGATTTAAATCATTGTATCGTTAATACTGCCGAGACCTATACCCCGTACACGCATCAAGCTGTTCAGCTAAAGAAAAAAGGCAAAATCAAAAAACTAGTTTGCACCTGCTGGGAGACGATCCCGCACAACAACGAAAAATTTGCCCGACTCAGGAAATGGAAGCGCGAGGCATATCAGTGGGTAGATATATTTCACACACCGACAGAACGTGCCAAGAAAGCTCTTGTCAAAGAGGGTGTTGATCCAAAAAAAATTGTCGTAATCCCGTATGGAGTTGATCTTGCTCGCTTTAAGCCAGTCAAAAGGAGACCTAACAATCGCCCGCTTATCTTAACAGTCGCTAGACTCGAGAAGGAAAAAGGGATGGAGGATCTCGAGCAGGTCGCAAGGGCGCTACCACAATATGACTTTTTGGTTGTAGGTAAGGGGAGCTATCTCCCTGAGGGATCAAACATCAAGATCAAAGAAGTGCAATATAGTCAGATACACAAGACATATCAAATGGCCGATATCTTTTTTCTTCCTTCACACACCACAAAAACCTGGGAAGAGCAGTACGGGATGGTTCTTGTCGAGGCCATGGCCTGCGGCCTGCCAATCGTGGCCACAGCCTCCGGAGCAATACCTGAAATACTTAATAGCTCAGAGTCACCAGTAAACGAGGGTAAAATACAAAACATGGTAAGACAAATCTTAACAATTATTGCAGATAAATATTTATATAAAGATGTTTCCCAAAAATACTTAAATTTAGCAAAAGCTAATTACAATTCTAAAGTAGTGTCTTTAAATATATTTCAGCAAATATATAGATATAATTGATTTATCGGCCAGCTAGTTGACTATATAGCTCATCGTAATTAACAGGATTAGTTTGACAATTAATCCTGTTTGCTCGCCTAGCAGATCTATTCAGCTCAACTTGTGCCTCTCGATCATTAATCAAATTATTTCCGAGTCGCTCAATAATACCCAGACAGAACCTAACATTATTTAAGGAACTCAAATTCTCTGCCATTAATAAAAGATAAGTCCAATATGTCTCTTGCAAAGAAAAAGCCTCGGCAATCTTTGCTTGTTCGAATTTTTCCTTACTTAAAGAGTGGTGGGCAGTTCGTTCTGTTAATTCAAATAAAAACCCTTTTCCATATTGAGGCAGTTGCAATACTATGTCAGGCACGGTTTCTCTGTCAGGACCTACGACCATAAACGATTCACGCTCAACATTGGCAAGAGGAAATTTCCACCTTAAGGTCTTCTCAAAAAATTTCTCTTGAGGATTAGCTGTTTGGCGAGGGTAAACTCGCGACTCAATCCTAAATATCTTCATTCAAATATTATAAGACATCTGTCTAGTCCCTCTCAGTTTTGCTAGAATAGGGGCATGTTCAAAAAGGCCTTCTCTCTAGTTTTAGTTATTCTTATCCTCACTCTACTCTGGCTCAAATACGGCTATCTCCTAGACAGCTATATCAACTGGCCAAAAAGTGAGAATGTCAAAGATTCTCCTGTCGTGCTCGATTCGGGCGAGGAGGGGAACAAAGGACTCGAGCACGTGACGATCAGAGGTGGATACAAAATAGATTATTTTGCCTATGATGTGCCTGGCGCACGATCCCTCGCGGTTGGCGAGACAGGAGTCGTATACGTTGGCACACGCACCGAGGGCGTAGTATATGCTCTAGTCGATGCCGATCAGGACGGTCAGGCCGAGGAGCGCTACATAGTTGCCTCGGGTCTCAACAGTCCAAATGGGGTGGTCTATACAGGTGGAGACCTCTATATTGCCGAGATTCATCGCATCATCAAATTCAAAAACATCGATCAAAACTACCAGCTCAAGCCTATCTCAACTGTCGTATATTCCGATCTCCCGACTGATGGACACCACGGCTGGCGCTATATGGCCATAGGTCCAGACAACAAGCTCTATCTAGGCATCGGCGCTCCCTGTAATGTCTGCGACAACAACGATCCTTTTGCCTCGATTGCAAGACTTAACCTAGATGGCACGGACTTTGAGGTTATAGCCCGTGGGATCAGAAACACAGTTGGATTTGACTGGAATCCAGAGGACGAATCTCTTTGGTTCACCGATAACGGGCGCGACCTTATGGGAGACGACATTCCAGGAGACGAGCTCAACCAGCTCAAAGCAGAGGGTGAGCACTTTGGCTTCCCTTATTGCCACGAGGGCAAAATCCTCGACCCAGAATTTGGCAAAGGCAAGTCTTGCTCTGACTACGAATCGCCGTCAGTTGTACTAGGCCCTCACGTTGCCGCACTTGGAATGAAATTTATCGATGGGCAGATCTTGATTGCGGAGCATGGATCATGGAACAGGCGTGAGCCCGTAGGCTATCGCCTCACGAGCGTCGATATCAAAAACAGCGTTGCCAGCAATTACCAAGTATTCGCGGACGGTTGGCTCGGAGAGGATGGTAGAGCGATTGGGAGACCAGTTGATTTACTAGAACTTACCGATGGCTCGATCTTGGTTTCTGACGATTTTGCGGACGCTGTATATAGGATTACCAAACAATGACCAATCTCGTCACGTGCCCATCCTGTAAGCATCAGTTTTCGCCCGACGAAATCTTGACCCACGAGATCGAGGTCGAGCTCCGTGCCAAACTGCAAAAAGAACTCTTAGCCAAAGCCAAAGAAGAAGCAAGTAAAGAAATCATAGATCGTGACGAACAAATCAAAGAGCTCCAGAAAAAAGCTAAAGAAGCGACCGAACAAGAACTTGCGCTCCGCAAAGAAAAGCGCGAGATCGAGGAGGCGAGAGAGCGGTTTGAACTAGAAAAAACCAGGCAGCTCGACGCTGAGCGCGCCAAAATCAAAGAAGAAGCCGAAAAAACGGCCATGGAAAAAGAGCGTTACAAAATCGACGAATACGAAAAAAAACTCCGCGACATGCAAAAAGCCGTTGATGAGGCTCAGAGAAAAGGCGCCCAGGGTAGCCAACAACTCCAGGGTGAAGTATTGGAGTTAAATCTTGAGAATACACTTCGCGCGCTCTTTCCCGCTGATCAAGTAGAAGAAGTCAAAAAGGGCGAGCTTGGTGCAGATATCAGGCAAATCGTCCGAACTCCCGCTGGCACAGTCTGTGGCAAAATTCTCTGGGAAAGTAAGCGCACCAAGGCCTGGTCAGACGGGTGGATCACCAAGCTCAAAGAAGATGTCCGCCGTGATCAGGCTCATATTGGCGTCATCGTGACTGAGGTTATGCCTTCGGGCAGTAAACACAGTATAGGCAACAAGCTAGGTGTCTGGGTTGTTGCCCCAGATGCTCTAGAGCCTCTTTCAACCCTACTCAGGGAAAAGCTGATTGCAGTCGCCCGAGAAAAAGTCGTCGCTGTCCACAAACAAAGTCGTGCCGAATCGCTCTACGACTACGTCACAAGCTCTGGATTCACCCAAAATGTCGAGCGCATTGTCGGAGTTTACCTGGAAATGAAGACACAAATCGCCAAAGAACAGGCCAACTCTGAGCGCAGTTACAAACTAAGAGCTAAACAGGTAGACATGCTCCTCTCTGGCATGTCCGGGATCTACGGAGAAATGCAAGGCATTGCCGGCACCTCCATGCCCCAAATCTCACTCTTGGATGCAGAAAGTTAATTTATGAAAATTGTACATAATGTTTCAGATAGCAAGTGGGAAGAATACAAAAATCTTCGCATCGAAGCTTTAACAGAGGCCCCATTTGCTTTTATTGACGATCCAGTAACTGCAAAAAACGACTCCGAAGATGAATGGAAAAGAAAACTCAAAAATATGTATTTTGCCGAACTCGACGGTAAATGGGTAGGGATGATCGGAGCCTATCAAGATGAGCGTCCCAAGATCAAGCATATCCTCAACTTAGTTAGCTTTTATGTCCTCTCCAGCTATCGAGGACTAGGAATAGGTAAAGAACTATTAAAAGAAGCATTGAGGCAAGCCAAAAACAATCCCACAATCAAAACTGTCCAACTAGGAGTAGTTACTACTCAAAAACCGGCGCTCTCTTTATACAAATCTCTTGGCTTCAAAAAAGTAGGTCAATTAAAATACGCTGTCCAAGTAGATGGCAAGTACTTTGACGAATATTTAATGGAGCTATATTTATGAAGATCGCAGTCATCATTCTCCACTATGGCAAGCTAGCGACTACCAAAAACTGTCTTCTCAAACTCCGAGATAAAATCAGCTCTCATCAAGTCATCTTGATCAATAACACGACGGACGACCTCAAAGAACTCTCAAAAATAATTCCTGGGACCAAAGTCGTGAACAACAACAAAAATCTTGGTTTTGCAAAAGGGGTAAACCAAGGGATCGAGTTGGCGCAAAAAGACAAAGCGATCACTCACTACTTCTTGATGAATAATGACCTCGAGCTGAGTCATGGCTCTTTTGACCAGCTTCTACTCATCTTTGCCAAAAATCCAGTAGCCGGCATTGTTGCCCCAGTTTTGCATCACGGCGTTCTCTATGACTGGGGAGGCAAGTACAATCGCTGGACAGCTATGGTCAAGCACAAAAACTGGACCAACAAGCCAAAAACAGTGCTCAAAGTCGAGCACGTCGCCGGAGCTGCAATGCTCATATCTGGCAAATTAATAGAAAAAATCGGCAGTTTTGACGAGAGATTTTTCCTCTATTTCGAGGATCTTGATTATTGTTTACGCACAGCTCAAGCGGGCTTTACAATTCACATTGTCCCCGAGGTTGTCGCTAGTCACGAGGTCTCGGCTGGCTCAACCAAGATCAAGCGCTCACTTTTTCAGTGGCGCTCTCACCTCCAGTTCGTGACCAAACATCTCTTTAAACTGGCACTCCCGACCGCCTATCTATATAACTTGATCTTTTACCCACTCATTATTATCAAGTCTCTTATCAAAAAATCATGAAACTAGGCATCATTACGCTAGAAGAGCCAAACATTCAAGATTTTGCCAAAGCGAGAAACAGCGCTCTAAAAAAATCTACGGCTGATTGGATTTTTTTTGTAGACGACGACGAAGTAGTTACACCCGAGCTCGCCCGTGAGATCAAGTTCGCGCTCAATTCTCACGACTTTGACGCCTACCTAATTCCTCGTCGAGACACCTTTCTTGGGCGGGAGCTTAAGCATGGCGAGACCGGAAATGCCAAGTTTATCCGACTTGCCAAAAAGGATTTTGGGAAATGGGTAAGACCTGTCCACGAAGTTTGGACAGGAAAGGGGAGGGTAGGTGAGCTAAAAAATCCCTTGCTTCATACTCCCCACCAGTCAATTTCTACATTTCTCACCAAGATTGATAACTACTCCTCAATCGAGGCAAAATACAGGTATTCAAAAGGGAAGAAATCTAGTCTATTCAAGATTTTTGTCTATCCTCTGGGCAAGTTTAAGTACAACTATTTTTTTAAGCTCGGCTTTCTGGACGGCGTCCCTGGCCTCATCATGGCCATAATGATGAGCTTTCACTCATATCTTACTTGGACCAAACTTTATCTCCTATGGCAAAAACGCTAACCCACTGGCTCCTTATTGCACTTGTTCTCTCTCTTGGCTTTGGCCAGCTACTTCGCTTTGAGCTCTTCGGCGTGCCGATCTATGCGCATGATGTGCTTGTGGTAATTATCTTACTTCTCAATTACAGGCTGCGGAACCTTGTAGTTTTTCCTGGATTAAAAGTATTTCTCATAGGTCTTGGCATAGGCTGGATCCGGGCCCTCACTCTCTATCCATTTTCTGATCTCCTTGTGCCCTCTCTCTACTCTCTCCGTCTCCTCACCTATCTCGGCCTATATCTAGTGCTAAAAAATCAAAAGTACTTGCTCCCCACAACTTATCTACGCATCGCAGGTTTGATAACTCTAGTTATTGGGTATCTTCAGTATTTCTTCCTTCCCGATATGCGCGTGTTTCAGTATCTAGGTTGGGACGATCACTTGAGTCGTCTCACCCTTCCTCACTATGATCCGACCTTTACCGCCGTTATACTTTCTCTTGCCCTGTTGCTTACAATTTCAAAGAGCACTTCCTATTGGCTATATACTACCAGCTATATACTTGCGATTTTGCTCACCTACTCCCGCTCCGTCTGGCTATCACTTTTTATTACCATGACATATTTTTTGCTAAAGATTAAAAAATTCAAAATATTGATTCTAGGAATTTGTTTATTGATTATTCCGATATTTCTTCTCCCCAAGAAATTCGGAGAAGGCACCAACCTTCTTCGCACCTATTCCATTACCTCGCGTTTTGAGTCAGACTCGGGATATCTAAGGACTTACAAGCTAGATTTTTTGATCGGTAGGGGACTCAATACCTTCGTTCTCGAGCAGGAGGGCAGTGGCATACCCAATCACGCAACCGGTCCCAACAACAGCTATCTCTATATCCTCGGGACTACAGGAATAATAGGTCTACTCGGGATACTCATGTTCTTTCGCAAAATCTATCGGGAAAGTTCTCACAAGCCCGTGATCCTGTTTTTTCTCATTGCCTCACTTTTTAACAATGTGATGTTCTATCCCTTCGCCCTACTCTGGATCTTATTGCTAGAAAATAGTTCAAAAAATTTGTAATTTAGAATTTTAGATTTGATTATTCCCACGCAGTGGGCTATGGTTCCCAGCGAAGAGTGATACTAAACGCGCTTTCATTCCCGGCCCGGTCCACCCCCTTGATCACTATTTCTTGATCTCCTTCTATTAGTTGATAGGGGAGCGAAAAGGTCCCGTCTGCCTGCACTATCGCCATGCGCTCGCCAATAAATACTTTTGCCCCAGACTCATCAACTAGGCCAGTAATATTGGTAATCCGCTGTGACTGGCCTCGGAATACCTCGCCTGACACTGGCTTGTCTATCGTCACCTTAGGTTTGGTCAAATCCACGATTATTTTGTAACTCTTGGATTGTTCGCTTTGCAAATCATGCTGCGTGGTCGTGTATCCGTAGATCGTGTTCTCTCCCTCACTCAGGGCAATCTTATCAAAGGAGTATGTACCAGATTCTGATACTAGCTTTCTTTC
Source organism: uncultured Pseudomonadales bacterium (assembly GCA_964507925.1). Lineage (GTDB taxonomy): Bacteria > Patescibacteriota > Microgenomatia > UBA1400 > UBA12108 > CAZDRB01. The sequence goes on along the minus strand of CAZDRB010000007.1, from coordinate 13,601 downwards.
GCGCTCGGCCCCATTCACAAACAAGATCACATCTAGTCCCGGCTGAGCAAATCCCGCAATCTTGACTACTCCGCTATGCGTAGCTTCTGGAATGTCCGAAAAGATAGGTGGGGTTGGCCTGAGCTCATCATTTTGTGGGATCAAACCATCGGACTTGATCATCAGTCCTGTGAGCCGCGCGATTGCCGGAAGTCCCCAGCCGAGCGTGCCAATAACTAGCGCTACCGCAACCACCAGATAAATGAGCCCCTGTTTGCCAGCTTTTTTGTTTCTTACTCTCTCGAGCCTTGATCTAGCCATATAGAGAAAGTATAGCATGGTAAAATTAGCCTTGCGCCTACGTAGCTCACCTGGTAGAGCAGCGGTATCGTAAACCGCAGGTAGTCAGTTCGAGTCTGACCGTAGGCTCCAAAATATGACTTCACTTCTCTCGCTGATCACACCAACGAACCTCGAGTCAGAGCGAGATAAATTTTTTAGCTCCTCCTCTTACAACCCAACATTTGACTATATCTGGCAGAGCGAGCCCGTGAATCTCGACATTAAAAGTTCGCTCAAGCTCGCACTCGCCCACGCGGTCAAAGAGCAAAATCATAACCAAATTGTCCAAGCAGCAAAACACCTCTTTGAAGTTGATATCAAAGACGAACTCAAACAAATTGCGACCAAGCACGCGCAAGAAAAGGGAATAGTGTCAGGAGGGAGTGCAGAGGAAATTGCGCAACTTTTTGCCAAAACATTCCAAGAATTTGAGATTGATTATCAAGTTGAGATCGTCCCATACGGCGGATTTAACGTTCGCCCACAGCACGCACTCGCCAAACTCCTAGTGAGCGAGCACATCCACTTCGAATATTTTTCTATGGAGGCGGAGGTGCATCACGAGCTCGTGCATGTAATCCGCTATCTCAATGGCAAACACAACAAGATAAAGCATAGCAAAAACTTTCTCCCCACAGAAGAAGGGCTTGCATCGTGGTGTCAAGACGTGACCAATGATGATATGAGCAGGAGGCAGCACGCCATCGAGTATCTTGCCTCAGACGTAGGGCTTACAGGGAGTCTGCGTGATATCTATGATCTCATGAGGAGGTATGGTATGAGTACAGAGCTGGCGTGGAAGCGGGCGAGCCGGCATAAATTCGGCTTTGTCGATACGAGTCGACCAGGGGATATATTAAAGCCAGCCATGTACTATGCAAATGCAGCCCGGATCGACAAGCTAACAAGTGATGAGCGGCTACGATTATTCGTGGGGAAAATTACCACATACAAGCTTGATGAATATCCAAAATATGCTGGCGTTTGGACAGAATCAAAAATCAAAGATTACTTTAAACTTTAACAATTTTGGCTCAGCTATATGTTTTCTAGGCAAAATAATCTAGCTACTTCGCAACTACTACCAGATTCTGCCCAGTCATAATATCCGCTTTCTCTCCTGCCTGATTTGCATAAAAAATCTCCTGCACATCTAGGCGAGCCTCCTCACATAGTACCATCATAGTCTGCAAGTCATATGCCACGCAGTAGCGCTTCCATTTGCCGTTATATGGAACCTCCACATGGTCATCAAGGTGGTACTGCAAAAACTTTTCCTGCCACAAGTTCCAGACCGTAATATAGGCAAATCCCTTTGGCTTGAGGTGTTTCTTGATTTCCTTGAGGACATATACTTGCTGTTCTTTTTCCGGGATATGATGTAGAACTGCGACACAAAAAATGGCATCATACTGGCCAAGATCTCTCCAGTGCGACTCCTCAACAACGTTACCGTAGACAAATTCACGCTCTGGATAAAGTTTTTTGGCCTCTGTTAGGAGAGTTTTTGAAAAATCAGTCCCCAGGTATTTGACGCCCTCTGGTAGTCCCGAGACTAGTTTGCCATTCCCACACCCGACATCCAGCACGCCCTGCCCAGGCTTTAGTTTGGCTAGATATTTGTCGGTGACAGGCCAATTAGAAGAACTTGACCCGTACGTTTTCTGCCTGGTTCTGCTAAAATGAGCTCCAATCTCATCATACATTTGCTGCACACCACTTAATATGTCAGACATAAAAGAGCTCCTCCTCAAGCATCATACCAAGTTGTCCGCCCACAACCTATACACATTCAAGAAGCAGTGCGTCAACGAGCTAGGCAAGGTCCCTCGCGACTCAGATATTCTCGGGGCGTACCGCGAACTCGTAATCGGCGGGTTGGTTGAGGAGAATCCCAAGCTACTAAAACTCTTGACTACCCGCGCCGTTCGCACCTTATCCGGCGTCACGCCCTTTGCCGTCATGACCAAGCCTTACGTTTGTCCCGGCCTCTGCACCTTTTGCCCATTGGAGCTCGGTATGCCCAAATCTTATCTCTCCGACGAACCAGCAGCCGCTCGTGCCAAGATGATGAACTTTGATCCTCGCGCTCAGATCGAGTCTCGTCTTACTCAGCTCGTCGAGACTGGCCACGACACCGACAAGATCGAGCTCATCGTAATTGGCGGAACCTTTGGCAACTATCCAGAGGAGTACAAAAAATCCTTTTTCAAGGACATGATCGACACCGTCAACGGCCAAATCTCAAACTCTCTCGAGGAGGCACAAATCTTAAATGAAGGCGCCGTGAGGCGCATCGTCGGCATGAGTGTCGAGACTCGCCCAGACTGGATAGATGAAAAAGAGGTCAAGCTATTTCGTAAGCTCGGGGTTACCAAGGTTCAGGTCGGTGTCCAAGCTTTTGACGAGACTATTCTCAAGAGAATCAAGCGGGGGCACACGCTAGAAGCGGTTGGGGAGGCAACGAGACTTCTTAAGGACGCTGGAATCAAGGTCTGCTACCACTTTATGCCTAACCTCCCGGGCAGCAATCCCGAACTAGACCTGCAAATGGCGAAACTCATGTACGAGGATCCTCGCTTTAAGCCCGATTTTCTCAAGATCTATCCCGCTCAGGTCATTCCCGGTACCGAGATGTACGAGGAGTGGAAGAGAGGCGAGTTTGAACCCTATAGCGACGAGCTTTTAAAGGATGTTCTCAAGAGTATTAAAAAAATCACACCTCCCTACGTTCGGATCGACCGCTTGGTGCGCGATATCAGCAAAAAATGGGTCGCAGCTGGCACCAAGGCGACCAATATGCGCCAGTATATCCACGAAGAAATGAAGAATGAGGGCTGGAGTTGTCAGTGCATCAGGTGTCGCGAAATTAAAGCTCGTGACTACACGGTCGAGCCGGATCTGTGCGACCTTGAGATCGAGACCTACGGGGCAACTGAACACCTCCTCACTTACGAAAAAGAAGGCAAATTATTCTCCCTTCTTCGCCTGCGATTACCATCAACCATGAACCATCAACCCTTATTCAAAGAACTAACAGGTTCCGCCATCATCCGCGAGCTTCACACCTACGGCAAAACAGTCGTTAGGGGAAAAAAGTCACAAGGCAAATCTCAGCACCGCGGGCTTGGCAAAGCGCTCATGCAAAAAGCAGAAAGAATTGCGACAGACGCTGGATACAAAAGAATCGCCGTAATCTCCTCAATTGGCACTCGCGACTACTATCGCAAACTAGGCTACGAAAGGGAAGGTCTGTACATGACCAAGTCCTTGATCTGAGGGTAGAGCTCGGAGAGTAGGTAGAGCGACCCAGTCACGACAACGCACTCACCCACCTCCACAAGTGCTTGCCCATAAGCCTGCAAACTATCCTCTATTACCTGATAATTCTCGTATCCAATCTCCTCAAAGATCTTGGCAATATTTTGCACTTCTTCACTCTTGACGACAAATCCCTGTTTCTCGGTTTGGGGATTAAAATGAGTCACGATAATCTTCTTTGCGATAGGCGTAATCATTCTCAGGATCTCGGGATAATCCTTGCCTTGCTTTTGGGCGATCACAAATACATGTTTTTTGCCTGGATAATACAGTTCCAGATTTTTGACAAACTCCTGCATCTTTTGGGGATTATGCGCGCCGTCAAAAATAACTTCCTTGTCGCTAACCTTGACAACTTGCATACGTCCCGCAAAAAAAGCACTCTTCAAGCTCGCGCGGACCTTATCCTGATCTAACTCAATATTGTCACGCTTAGCTAGAACACAAATGGTTGCGAGGGCAAGTGCCGCGTTCTGGATCTGGAATGTTCCGAGCATCGAGAGCTCTATATCCTGCACGCAATAGCCCTCGAACTCAAAATCAAATCTTGGTCGAGGCACAACAGCTTGAGCTCGAACAGATTCTGGTTCAAGAATGCTAAGTGTCGCCCCGACGCGCTTGACTTGATTCTCAATTGTAGAGATCACGCTCGCGTCTTGCCTAGCCGTAACCACTAAGTTGCCAGAATGAATAATCCCAGCTTTCTGGTATGCTATCTCCTCTAGTGTGTTGCCGAGTATCGCCGTATGGTCTAGTCCGATCTGGGTGATCACCACAATCTTGTCGGGATTTGTGACAATATTTGTCCCATCAAGTAGACCTCCAAGACCGGTCTCAACCACCGCGTACTCAACCTTTTCCTCAGCAAATATCAGGTAGGCAAGGACCGCCAAGATCTCAAAATGGGTAGGCTTTCCGTGCTTGGACTCTATTTTTTTTACCGCTTTAAAGACCTGGTTAAAGTAGTGAACAAACTTTGATTCTGTGATCCACTCGCCATTGATCTGAAAGCGCTCAAAATTGTCGTATAGTACCGGCGAGACAGAAAGTCCAACCCTCAATCCGAGGCCACGCAGTGCCTCGTGTATAAATATCGCGGTCGAGCCTTTGCCAGATGTACCAGCTAAGTGAATAACCTTGATTTTGTTTTGAGGGTCACCAAGCTCTCGGGTAAGCTCCTTGGTTCGAATAAATCCGATCTCTCCCGGAAACTTAAATTCATGTCCACGCGGAATATAAGAGGATAGAACTTCGTAGGCCTGATTTTTGGTCGTGATCATGACTTGAGCACTCGGTAATCACAAAGAAGGGTTCCCTGATCGTTTAGTCGTTCCATCGATATAAGTTCGAGTTTAACTCTCTCGATAACTCCTGCAACCAAAGGTAGTCCCTCACCAAGTATCACCGGCTCAATTGTCAATATAAATCTAGTAACAAGTCCCTCTTTCAAAAAACTCGCACTTAGCTCGCTCCCGGTCGAGAGGAGCACTCGAGTGTATCCTCTCTTTGCTAGATCTTGGACGATTTCAGTAGGGGAGAGAGAGCTGTATTCGAGCTGATTGGGGACGTTAAGATCTTGATATTTACTTGCCTCACGGGTCATGATTATCCGGAGCTTTTTTGGACTTAGGACAATTTTTGACTTAACTTCGTCATATATCTTGCGGCTCATGATGATGACCGAATATTCATCGCGAAGAGCCTTGTAGCGCACTTGATCCTCCGTCGATGTCCAGGAATAAACCTCACCATTTTTGTCTGTGATGCGGCCGTCCAAAGACGTTACCATGGCTAGTGTAATTTCCATACTTACCTCTGCAATCTCAAAGTCCAGTCAACTAGATCATTCACAAGTTTTGTGACTTTTTCTCTGACACTATCATCCAGTAGCTTGCCCTGAGTATCAAACTTGTCCTGAGCATTCGCAACAGTCACGCTAAAGTTATCTAGGAGATGGATATGTAGGGGGAATGACATTGCCTTCATCTGTACATGGGCCCTCACTCCGCCGTATCCGCTAGTTGAAGCGCTCATTACCGCAACGGGCTTACCAGCGAGCGGAAGAACTCCTTCGTGGGCGCGACTTACCCAGTTGAGCGAATTGACGAGTACTCCTGATAAGAAATTGTTGTACTCAGGAGCTGCGATCAGGAGTGCGTCAGCCTCATGTATTTTTTTCCGGAACTCCATCACCGGTTCAGGAAGACCGGCCGACTCAACGTCCTCACTAAAAAACGGAATATTATCTAGCTCCATTACCTCGATCTCTACATTATCCGGCGCAACTTCCTTGGCGACCTCGATCAAGGCTTTGTTATATGACTGCTTGCGAATACTACCGGCAAATGCCAGGATTTTGATTTTTTTATTCATGATTGGTCACCATTCTAACATTTAACTGCGTCGCACAAACCAAGTTACCGTCTGGGTCCTTGAATTCGATTCGCTCTCCGAATGTTTCTTTGACTCTCTTTAACACTTTTGTCCCCATACTTTCCAGTCTCTCAACCAGCTCATCAATAGAATCGACCGAGAAATAAAATGTCATTGCTCCTGACTGAGGCATCATGTTCGGATAATTATCCGCGGGGTGAATAATTAGTCTAAGCTCGCCGAGCTTTGCGTAGTAGTGGGTGCCTAACTCGTCGTGGCTATCTTTTACAAACTTGAGGTCCAAGATCTTTTCATAATACGACTTAAGATATTCTGGATTATTGGAGACAACAATGATCGCGCTAACTTCGCTTACTTTCATAGTTTTAAAACTTTCGTAATTTCCGTATGTAATAATTCGAAGTTCTGATACAAAATTGTGATCAGGCCAGTAATCTTAGCCGCCTCTATATTTTCTATTGTATCATCAATAAAAAGAATTTCGTCAGGACTTAAGTCGAGATGAGTTGCAACTAATCTATAGGCTTCTGACATGGTCTTGTGAGTATTCATCTCCTTTGCAGAAAGAATTTCCTCAAATACAGGCAGTAGATTCTTTTGGAGTTCAGGTGCATCTTGGATCGAGTCACTCGTGAACATATATACGGGAACTTTATCTTTCAAAGATCGATAAAAATCTAGTAGTGCGAAATCTAGCTCAAAATAATCAAGTGGATTGTAATTAGGTTTTTGCGAGAGCTCCCGATGCAAAGCGTTTAGGCTGCCGGTATAGTTTTTATCCTTTGGGAAAAGTAAAACCCAGGAAAAATCACTAACAATGGCCTTTATCATAAGATAATTATAAATTATTTTCATTCTCTCCTGTACAATTTAACTATGCAAAACATCACAATCGCCTATACTTTGTCATTCCTCTGGAAATGCTGGTTTTGGCTTGGCATTTGGGTTTTTTATTATCTTAGATTCACCGATTATGCAGGCATTGGTTTCCTAGAGGCTGTCATGATTACGACCGCGACCATTGGTGAGATACCAACTGGAGCAGTGGCCGACATCCTTGGCAAGAAGGTTGCTGTATCTCTAGCATTTTTTATTGGTGCAGTAGGGAACATTCTCATGGCATTTGCCCCCAATTACTGGGTACTCCTCGCCTCTATTACGACTATGACAATCGGTGGGGCGTTCTACTCTGGCTCCCTCGAAGCACTGGTTTATGACACTCTAAAGGACGCTAATGATGAGGGTCGATACCAAAAAGTAATTAGCAGAATGACTACCATGCAAAATCTAGGCATGGCGTTTTCGGGGATACTAGGAGGTTTCCTATACAAATGGCACGTCTCACTCCCATTCTTACTTGTCGCGACTGCTTATCTAATCGGACTAGTAATTAGCTTTTGGCTAAAAGAGCCAATTATTGATACTGATAAATACTCTTGGCCCAAGTTCTTTAATCAAAATGCGGAAGGGTTCAAACAGCTGTTTGTAAACCAAAGGTTGGCAATTATGGTGCTAGCTTTCTTAATACCTGGAGCCTTTATGGTCGTGACCGAAAATGTCCTCAATGATGCAACGGCAGTAGAACTTGGATTCAGCAGTGTCCAGCTAGGAATTTTTGCAACAGCATTATATCTATTTGGCGTCGTGGTATCGGAGAAAACTGAGTGGCTAAGTACTCGGTTGAACGCCAAGTGGATATATGGGGGATCAGTAGCAATTTACGCAATCACACTCTTAGTCATGCCAAAAGCGGCATTCCTCACCGGAGCTATCCTGCTCTTGGTCCGGTACGGCACGCAAACATTCTTTGGCAACTACGAATCCGCTAGGATCAACGCAGTAATTGACTCAAGGTATCGGGCGACAACTCTATCAACCTACAGCCTCCTTCGCAATATTCCCTACGTCCTAACAGCAACAGTAATTGGCATGATGATGAACTTTTATACCGCAAAAATCTTCTCTATGTATTTTGGGACCATCTTCTTAGTCTGCCTCTTTGGATTCTATGGATTTAGAATGATATTAAGGGAACACAAGTAGTAACTTTGATACAATATCATACAATGAAACTTCTCAAAAAAATTGGATCAGGAATCTTCGTCATCAGCTATATATTACTTGTTTCTACGTTCTCTCTCTATTTATTGCTTGTCATAGTTAAAAAAATCCCCCTAGTAAATATTAATATACCCAGCATAGCTAACACTACCTTGATTATCTTTATTATTTTCCCTCTATTTTTGTTCAATATTAAGCTCATTAAGTTTAGTATAAAGAGATTTTTTCTTTGGGAAATCGGAGTAGTAACTTTGTTTATGGTTGGAATGGTACTCTTACCAAGAATATTTCCAAAAATGGCTCAAGCCTATTGTCAGAATTGGGCAGAAGATTATGGTCAAGAGGAAGCTAGGAAAAAAAGCTCTGATCCTAATAGTGACGTCTACTGGATCGTAAATACTCTCACCAAGCAACGGGTCTATCAAAATTGTATGTATCACAGTGGACTGAGCGCAAAAAAACCTAATGGTTGGCACTTTGATTGGCTGCCAGACGTCAACTAAAACTAGATTTCACTGAGTAAAATTAAACGGGAATTTGACACTTGAGGCGTTGGTTGAGACTATCCTTAATTGAGTGGCACAAATCAAATTTTCAAATCATGCCATTTCCCAATTCAACAGTCAGGTTACGATAGTATGACTACAGATAATCTACTGACCATAAACACTTATCATTGCCTCAACCGCTTCGCGTGACAAAGTTCCTTCTTCTACTAGCTCAAGCAAGGAGCGGCTTGGGAGCAACGGTCGCCGAACAATCACATCACGCTCACCTTCATAAAATGCCATCCAGTCAAAATAACGCTCATCTTCGCGGGGCAATGAAACTTCAATTGGATTTTTCATATAGCCATATTCTACCAAATTTGAGCGGGATACCAGAATCGAACTGGCCTCTCATCCTTGGGAAGGATGCATACTACCGATGTACTAATCCCGCAGTATCCTGCTATTATACACTTGACTATGTCTCGCTCTAAACTCACCAAAATCATTGCAACTCTTGGCCCCTCATCAGATAGTCCCGCCAAAATCAAAGAACTTATCGAGTCAGGCGTCAATATCTTTCGCTTTAACACCAAGCACGCAGACCTCGCTTGGCATCAAACACGAATTAATCTTGTGCAAAAAATTGCTGATCAAATGGGGGCAACTATTGGCATTCTCCTCGACCTTCAGGGACCAGAGATCAGGCTCGAAACTAGGGACGCCCAGCCCGTTACAGTCAGAGCTCAGGAAAAAGTCAAGGTCGGCCACTCGTTTGCGGACGGTGTCAACATCATTATTCCTCACCCAGAAGTCTTTAAACTAGTCAAAAAAGGTCAAGAAGTCTTGATCGATGACGGGGCAGTCGAAGCCGTGATCGTGAATACGAGTGGCGATGGCTTTGTGATTGAGCTCAAGGACGACTCGGTAATAGGTAATCGTAAAGGACTCAACTTGCCCGGGATCGAGCTCGACTTTCCGGCGCTTATTGAGCGGGATATTCAGCAGCTCGAGGGCAACGCCAAAAACAAAATCGACTTTGTTGGACTCTCCTTTGTTCGTTCAGCACGAGACATTGAGCTTTTGAAAAACGAACTTGGCAAAAGGAAAATAGAAGCCAAGATAGTCGCCAAGATCGAGAGTCAGCCCGCGCTTGACCGGATCGACGAGATTATTAAAGCAACCGATGCAGTCATGGTCGCAAGAGGCGACCTCGGTATCGAGGTCCCGATCGAACGCCTTGCCTACTGGCAAAGGATAATTATTGCCAAGTGTCGCGCTGCCTGCAAGCCCGTAATCACGGCGACTCAAATGCTCGAGTCCATGATTCAGAATCCTCGACCTACCCGCGCCGAGGCCACAGACGTTGCCCACGCAATCTATGACGGCACCGACGCTGTCATGCTATCAGGAGAGACAGCTAGTGGCAAGTATCCAGTCCGAGCCGTACAAATCATGGAAAAAATAGCCAGCTTTAACGAGCCCTTCCTTAGTCTAGATACACTTCCTGTCAAGGAAGAAGATCAGACCCATACTCTCGCCGACTCGGCGGTCAATCTGGTCAAAACCAGTCACGTCCCAAAAATCAACGCCGTGGTCGTTTTTACCGAGACTGGTCACACTGCAAGGGCGGTCGCGAGGCATCACTTGACCGTTCCTGTCATCGCGGCCACCGATCGGCAGAAAACCTGTGAAACACTTACCTTGTCCTTTGGTGTGACACCTATCCTGACCAAGTTCCCAAAGGGGGAGTTTACTAACTCACAAATCGTTCTCAAAGACTTGCTAAGGGCAGGGTGCCTCAAGCATGGAGATACAGTCGTTGTAGTTCACGGGCACTTCTGGCAAAAGCCAGGTAATACCAACGCTCTAGCTATCGTGGCAGTTTGATTACTTGGCCAATCTCGATGTATCCAGGGTTAGTCAAATTATTGGCGCTTGCAATCTCAACCCATTTGTATCCGTCACCGTAAGCGCGTACTGCAATGCTCCAGAGATGGTCACCCTTGACTACTGTATAGCTGTCGCCAGTTATGGACACAACAGATGCGGGCATTTTGTTCTCGACGGTAATGACTGCGCTCTTGGGGAGCGCTAGTTCTTGTCCCGCACTAACAACGTCCGGGTTCAAAAGTTTGTTCGCTTTTGCAATCTCAACCCAGTTGTAGCCCGAACCGTAGTGCTTTTCGGCGATTTTCCAGAGATTATCTCCTGCCTCAACAGTTACTTTTTCGGCAAGCTGAGTTGGGTATTTTTTACCGTCCTCCTTGACCTCGACCTCGACTTCGCCAACCTTTTCCATCACTACCTCGGTCTTTTCTCCGTCTTGACTTAGCTGAGCTTTGTTGGCGTTGTACATCCTAAGAACTAGCACCCCCACAAGAAGTACCGTCACGATTCCAAACATCATCGACAGCATCGACTCATTAAGTTTAATAGCCTTTAGTAGTTCTTTGAGTTTCTTTTCCATGCGATCACTCCTCCTGGGCAGAAAAATAATGCTTACTCTTACCATAGCAAATCCATATAGGCCATGTCAAATAATATATTTGCTACAATGTTCTTAAGGGAGGGTATAAATATGACAAATACTATAGAGAGTAAAGGAGTAAAGCCAGTTAACCAATTGCTAAACAACATTCGGACTATTGCGGAGATATTAATTGAAGATCATGGTCAAGAACTTCCTGATCGATCTATTTATTTTGCTTCATTGCCAATCTTAGATGACCGCCTGCTAATTGCGACAATCAAAAAGGGGCGCTTAAAGCTTAATTTCGGCGAAGAGCTATTTCCAGACGAAAAAGTTGGCATCGTTTTTCGGGGTCAGGATGATCCTGAGTACTACGGAGGTGGAGTCAAGACATTTTTTCATAGACTACTTGGTAGGCAACCAACCCTAGAGGTTCTAGAGCTCTATGAACAGTATCTTAACCTGGCATTAGAAGCCGAAAACGAAGAATGAAGCTTGTAAAACTCATTAATTAACAAATAACTGCGAGGCTGAAGGGACTCGAACCCTCGATCTCCTCCGTGACAGGGAGGCGCGATAACCAACTTCGCTACAGCCCCTCGCAAGACCACATTTTAGCATAAATTTGCTATACTGTACCTCTAATAACATAGGCTATAGCCCTGAGCGAAGCCGAAGGGAGGCTACATGAACACAACCACAATGCTACTAATTCTCGCAATCGGACTCGGCTTGTATCTGGTCTCGCTTTACAACTTTTTCCAGACCGCGCTCACCCGGATCAAAGCCAGTATCCAGGAAATCGGCAACCAGCTCAAGCGTCAGGCTGATCTTATCCCGAACCTCGAGGCGAGCGTCAAAGGCTACCTCAAGCACGAAAAAAGCATTCTCACGATGCTTGCTGACGCCAGAAAAGCAGTCGCAAGTGCCAGCAAGTCAGGTGACCTGGGGAAAGAAACCATGGCTTCTAGCATGCTCGGTGATCTCTTGCCCAGGCTCGCCGTCATTGTCGAGAGCAATCCCGAGCTCAAGGCCAATACAAACGTCAACACTCTTATGGAGGAGCTCCGTGACACCGCCGACAAAGTCATGTACGCAAGGCGCACCTTGATCGACCTCACGGCCGACTACAACGTTCGGATCGTGACATTCCCTAGCAATCTTGTGGCTACCCTCTTTGGGTTCAAGGCTCAGCCAGGATTTGAGGCGACAGATTCAGACAAAAAGACCCCTAAGATTAGTTTGTAATCTATGCTAAACGTCTACGAGCAGATTGATAGTAATAAAAGGCGAAGCGTCCTCATCATCTTGCTCTTTATCGCTTTTATCACTGCCTTTGGGTACTTTTTCTCGTATCTCTACGGCTATGACTGGAGCTATCTAGTATTTGCGCTCTTGATTTCTGGCGTCGGATCCTGGGTCAGTTACTACAACTCAGATACAATCGCCCTCAAGTTGTCGGGAGCGGTTCCAGCTACGCGCAAATCTCATCCTAAATATCTAAATATCCTCGAGAACTTGGCTAGTGTCGCAAGGATTCCAACGCCCAAGGCCTACGTGATCCCAAGTCCGGCCCTGAATGCCTTTGCAACCGGTCGCGACCCAGAACACTCGGCTGTAGCGGTGACCCAAGGACTTATCGATGCCCTCAATCGCACGGAACTAGAGGGAGTGGTTGCTCACGAGCTCGCCCACATCAAAAACTACGACACTCGCCTCATGACAATTGTTGCAATTCTTGTTGGTTCGATCGCCATGGTTCTCGACTGGTCGTGGCGCATCTCTTGGCATAGCGGCAATCGGAGGGATGACAGCCGCGAGGGGAACGCTATAGTCATGGTAATCAGCTTAATCTTTATTATCCTCGCGCCAATTATTGCAACCTGCATTCAGCTGGCCATATCTCGTCGTCGCGAGTTTTATGCCGACGCCTCGGCAGCTCACCTGACCAGGCAACCCTCAGGCTTGATCGGGGCTCTCAAAAAAATTGCCGCTAACGAAGATATCAAGCTCGAGAGCGCTTCAACCGCAACCGCGCATCTCTACATCGACGATCCCGTGACCAAGGAAACCCACGGCACCTGGCTAACCAAGCTCTTCTCGACTCACCCTCCGATCGCCGAGCGTATCCGGGCCTTAGAAGGTCGTAGCTAAGCGTGATAAACTACTCTTGATGAAAGCAAATTCGCTAATCTCAGTAACCGACGTCAAGCATGTGGCCAAACTTGCCAACCTGCCGCTTCCAGAAGAATCACTTCCCAAATTGCAGTCACAGCTAGAATCAATCCTAGAGTATGTTCGCGTGGTGCAAAGCGCAAAAACTGAGGGAGTCAAAGAAACATCACAAGTCACTGACCTGACCAATGTCTGGCGCGAAGATGTCGTTGACTCAGAGCGCGCCTTTAGCCAGGAAGAGGCACTCAGTAACGCCAAATCTACTCACAACGGATATTTCCTAGTCCCTGGGATCATGGAGTAATTATGGACACAAAATCTAAACTCGACGAGTACTACGGGAGAATCGACAAGCATGAAGGGGAGAT
>CAZDRB010000006.1:0-24205 GCA_964507925.1 uncultured Pseudomonadales bacterium | reverse complement strand
CGTCATGTTCCCGCTCCTTGATCACAAGGGAGTAGTGGTCGGATTCTCTGGTAGAACGTTGTCTGCGGAAAAGTCAGAGGCAAAATATATTAACTCACCAGAGACTGTACTCTATAGCAAAAGCAAGATGCTCTACGGCTTGTGGGAAAACAGAGAGTACATCCGTAAGGCTGGCGAGATAGTACTTGTTGAGGGCGAGCTAGACGTGCTCCCGTCGTGGCAAGCAGGAGTCAGGCAAGTTGCGGCGATTAAGGGGAGCGCCTTTACTAGCGAGCAGGCACAGTTAATATCGCGGTATTGCAGTCAGATAAGTATGTCTCTTGACGCAGATCAAGCTGGATCTGAGGCGATAAAAAGAGCGGTGATTGTGGCTGAAAATATGGATTTGAGCATAAAAGTTGTGCAGATAACCGGGGGCAAGGATCCGGGAGATGTGGCAACAAGTGACCCTAAGGACTGGCGAGAAATGGTCAAAAGTGCTGTGACCTACTGGGACTTTTTGCTAGATAGTTCGTTTGCAAATCATGACCCAAAGACTGGGAGTGGAGCCAAAGAGATCGCACGGGAGGTGATTCCGGCACTCGCCCAGATCACAAACTCGGTAGTACAGGCTCACTACGTACGTGAACTTGCCAAGCGCTTGGGGGTGCCAGAGGAAAGTATTTATTCTGAGATTTTGCGCGCCAAAAAGAAAAAAGAAATAAATATGCTCAAGGAGACGGTTTCTTTAATCGAAAAAGGAGCCACGAATAGACGAGAGGAAGTGGAGGAATACTTTCTTTCTCTGGCTCTCCAGAATTATGAGGACAAGCAGGAGGAGCTTGCCAAAATTGAGCTTGAGTGGATCTCAACCAGAGGAATACAAAAGATAATTGGAGTACTCAAAGCGTGGGATCAGAAGAAGAAATTTGCGATTCAGGAGCTAGCTAAGGATCTTCCCGCCGAGCTCTTGCCCCTTATAGACCAGGCTTATTTGCGAGATCTGAGTGCAATTAGTGTTGAGCGAGAGTGGGAGCGAGTAGTGCGGGAGATGCATGAGCTGTACGTGCGCGCCGAGCTCAAAAAAATCTCGGCCGAAATTGCAAAAGCCGAGAAAAAGGGTGAGGTGACGGAGGAGCTCCAGTCACGATTTGCCAGTTTGTCCAGAAGCCTATCTCTGGTATAATACGAATATGACTGCCAAAAAAGCAAAAGTTTCCCCAAAAGCAAAGAAACCGGAAAAGAAAGTTAAAAAACCTGTAAAAAAGGTAGTAAAAAAAGTAACTCCAAAGAAAAAGCCGGTCAAAAAAGATGCAAAGGACTCACGGATGAAGGCTTCGGAGCCGGTTGTGGTCAAGGGCGACCAGGTTGTTCCCAGTACCGACATGACTGATGGACGCAAGAAAAAGCTGCGTGAGCTAGTCTTAAAGGGGATGTCACAGGGGTTTGTAACTCAAGACGAGATTATGGATCTATTCCCCGATGCAGAAGAGCACGTCGCCATGCTTGACGATCTTTATGAGGAGCTCATTCTAAAAGAAATTGATCTTTATGAGAGTGTTGCGGACAGCGGGACGGAGAATGCGACCCGAGAGGTAACCGAACTAGAAAAAGAACTTGAGATTTTGTCGGCTCTTGACTCTCGAGCTATTAGTGACCCCGTTCGTATGTATCTCAGAGAAATTGGGCGGATCCCGCTCTTGACTCGTGACCAAGAAATTGAGCTCGCGCAAAAAACCGAGGCTGGGGATCTTCGTGCCAAGGAAAAACTAACTTCGTCTAACCTGCGCCTGGTGGTCTCGATCGCCAAGAAATACATTGGTCGGGGCATGTCGTTTCTTGACCTAATTCAAGAGGGGAACAAGGGCCTAATTCGTGCGGTTGAAAAATATAACTGGAAAAAAGGTTTTAAGTTCTCGACTTATGCGACGTGGTGGATCAGACAAGCGATAACCCGCGCGATAGCCGATCAAGCTCGCACGATTCGTATCCCTGTGCACATGGTCGAGACTATTAACAAGCTGATTCGAATTTCCCGAAAACTAATGCAGACTTTGGGACGTGAGCCGACACCAGAGGAAGTGGCTGAGGTTATGGAGATTACGCCGGAAAAAGTGCGGGAGATTCTCAAGATCTCGCAGAAAACTACCTCGCTTGAGACACCAATTGGCGACGACGAAGACTCTTATCTTGGTGACTTTATCGAGGACACAAAACAAGCGACTCCGTACGAGCTGACGACTCAGAGACTACTTAGAGAAAACATCGAGGAAGTGCTCTCGGGACTCTCTGACCGGGAATCTAAGGTACTCGAGATGAGATTTGGCCTACGAGGCGCAAAACCTATGACTCTTGAGGAGGTGGGACGAGAATTTGGGGTGACAAGAGAGCGGATCCGCCAGATTGAGGCGAAGGCGCTGAGGAAGCTTAAGCATCCCTCAAAGAGGAGAATGCTTCAGGATTATCTAGACTAGTCTATTCAAGCCAGGGTATAAGTAATTCAAACGGAATTTTTAGATCAATGGTTTCTTCTTTAATAGAAAAACCATTATCTATCTGAAGACCAATGCTTTGAACGATTAATGCGATCTGATCGGAGCCAAGTTGGGATAGGGGGAGAGTGAGAGTGTGTCTAATTATTTTTTTCCCAGTGTCAGGATCAGGTATCGCCTCTTCCTCTCTTTGAGCAGTTCCACCATGCCTCTCGATGTATGCACTTAGTTTTTCTTGAGGACTTTTGGGGTCAAGCTTAGCGAGAGTTTGGATTAGTAAGGAGGTCTCTCTGAACTCTTGAGGATTATTGACTGATGCTTTGAGGCTCCGAAGTTCGAGGTAAAAAGCATTGGGTAGATTTTCCTCTAATATTGGCATCTCTGCCCCATGAGACGGACCTCGAGCAAGTGCTGCTCTTCTCGTGCGAGCATTTTCTAGGGCTAGCCTGAGATACTGTTCCGGAGAATTATCTGTCTCTCTGTTGTTAAAACCCCACTTGAGTGTGTTTAGCGCATATAAAGCGGAGCTTAGCTGATTCTGCACTACAGGAGAAAATTGATCCCCACTCTTAACCTCTTCTAGTCTACCAATAATTTGTCTAGATTTTTCTAAAATATTACCGCTCATGTTTATGATTATATCATTTGATGATCTGGAGAGAGGTTACCACAAAAATTTGAGAGTGGTCTGGGGATAGAGGATGACGGTGGGGTGGAAGCCGGACTTGAACTTGGTAAAGCCCTGCCACTTTTTGTACATTTTGGGATAGCGGGGATCATATATTCCGCCAAAGTCAAAGATATCGGAGCCATTTTTCCTCGCAGTCTGCATGGCAGTCCAGGTGAGGAGAGTGGGGGCAAAGGATTTGTATCCCAGGGGGCTCGCAAAAGCTGCATAGTAGGTCGAAACCCTCTCGTGCTCTAGGGTTAGGAGTGCCCCGACAAGCTTGTCCCCGAGATAGGCTAAGTGGAGGTATCCCGAACCCGCGAAGCATTTGAAAACAGCATTCATAAGTGATCTAGGATATCCAAAAACTTTGCGATCTTTGGACCAAGTGTCGTGGAGGGAGTAAAAATCAGTTAATAGTTTATGGTTGATAGCTGAGAGGGGATTAGTTTGGACTTTGAGCTCACCTTTTTTGAGTGTATGGACGATGTTGTAGCGAGTTTTTTGGGAGAAGCTCGCAAGGATTTCTTTTTCACTCCCCTCAAGATCTACTAGTGAGGTGGCGGAGTGGGCGAAGGGGTCGACTACAGGGCCTAGGTTGCCTGCGAGCTTGGTTGCCAGGCCAGGTTCGAGGTATGTCGTGAGGGTACGGTGCTTTTTGCGAAACTTGTTTATCCAGTCCAGGTCAAGATTTTTTGGCCTCTGGATTTTGGCGACAGATATGGGACCAAGTGGGCGATAGAAGATTTTGGACCCTATCTCACCCTCGACTTTCCAGCCGATTTGTTGCATCACCTGATAGTGCATTGGAGACTGATGCAGATCAGAGCGCGCGGCAAAACGAGAGAGGAGATCGGTCACTACTATTTCTTGCGCTTGGTGGTTGTTTTTTTGCTTACTTTTGGCTCGCTAACAAGAACGAGTTTTTGTTTGGCAAAAACAAATAGATAGAGTAGCTCGAGGATTCCGACTGTGTTGGTCAGGAGGATCGCGACGAACCAGTATCTCTGATCGTTACGAGCTGATTTCCAGAGGGCAAGACCTTTCCAGAGTAGTGACCAGAGGAGCATGAGAACTATGCCTCCGCCAAATACTGAGCTCTTTTCCCAGCCGATCATGTTCCATGAATTCATCATATAACCTCCTTTTTTGTATTAATTTAGTTTAGCATGTTTCGTTTGTTCAAGTCGAGTCCAAAAATCAGATCTGATGATATAATTGTCGGTGTTAACAATCCCCGGTAGCTCAATGGTGGAGCAAGAAGCTGTTAACTTCGAGGTTGTAGGTTCGAGCCCTACCCGGGGAGCACCGATAGTCATTAATATGTCCACTTGTATTGTTAAATGTCTCATAATACAAATAACGAAGAAAAACTTCTAGAAGAAAAGCGATCATCTTCTCTAGAAGAAGTATTAAAAAATGCTTTGCCTTATCATTTTTCCAACTTCGAAAAATTTGAAAGACAAGGTGTTCCTTTCGGAATGAGTGGTGGCGATACTGGTGTGCCCATTGGAGAACGAATGCGTGCAAATACCTTAATTAAATTTGAGGTTCAAGCGTACGTTAACCATCTTCGAAGACTTAAACATCACATTAATTTTTTATTGAAGCAACAAGTAATAAACATACCAACTAATCAAGAATACAGAGAAGTCTGGGATGATATTATGTTGAAGGATGGGGTAATTAATCTCCTAGCGAATAAGTGGGCAGCACATCGTTCATTTGACGATCCTCAGGGTGAAGATCTCGGTCGTCATTTAGAAATTTTATTAAACTTTGAAGGAACGGTAACAATGTGGGGCAATGGGCATATGTTCTTATCTATCGGCAACCATACTTTATATTTATACAACTATCATTCCAAAGTTATGAAGTTTATAGATTGGTTTTTTACAGAAGTAAGGAAACTTAAGTAATTATTAAATTAATTGAAACTCTTTAAGTTATTCATCGAATATGTGTACGAATTGATTGGTTATATAAACTTTACGATTCTCGAGCTAGTATTTTCTTGCAAACTACTATTGATGCCACATATAATGGTTAAAGGAGAGATAGATATGTCTAAATATGTTGATGGATTTGTGCTTGTAGTTCCAAAAAATAAAGCGGAAGAATACAAGAAGATGGCTGAGGATGGCCGAGACTCGTGGATGCGGCACGGCGCTCTTGGATATTATGAATGCCGCGGCGATGATCTTGTCCCTCAAGAAATGGGTGGTCAAAAAGCTCGTGCGTTTACCGAGATGGCTGGGGCAGGCGAAGGTGATACAGTGTGGTTTTCTTTTATTATCTTTAAGTCAAAAAAGCATCGAGACGAGGTGAATGCCAAGGTGATGGCTGAGATGGATGAAGCGATGAAAGAGCACCAAGATATGCAGATGCCTTTTGAGATGAAACAAATGGCGTATGGTGGCTTTCAGGTAGAAGTGGAGGGAGAAACATATGAAAAATAAACCAGTTTTGTATGCACTAGGAGCCTCAGCGTATATAGTCCTTGGCACGACAGTTATGAACTTTGTGTCTGAGTCCCTAAAGGATAAGCCTGACACCTTTTTTGCCCCAGTCGTGTTTTTGTCTATCTTGACGCTCTCGGTTGCAGTCATGGCGTTCCTGTTCTTTTATCAGCCGATACTCCTCCTTATAGACGGAAAGAAAAAAGAAGCAATAAAATTTTTTGCCAAGACTGTGGGGGTATTTGCGGTAATCACATCCATTAGCTTGATATTGCTTTTTTCTGGTTTGATTTAGTATCCATAACTACTTATAGCAATGCCAGATATATCTAAGGAAGGAGCGAAAAAAGAAGAGAAGGTTGTGATTCCAGAGAGATGCCGATTGGCCAATCAGGAAGAGCTCAATATCTTTGAGAGCGTGGTTGGAAGTCGGACGATCCAATATTTGGCTGAGATAGGATCTCCATTATTTATCGATGAAGACATGCCTCATCAATTAAGAAGTAAGACAGATTTGTCAGAAAAATCTTTGATGGAGGAGCTTGGGCTTGTTCCAAAAAACTATCAACAATCTGATTTCTCAGTAATAATTGACGGGAGATTTGTAATGATGTCTGTTTTTAAGAAAATTAGAGGGAAATCAAACAAGCGTTTTCCAGAAAAAGTCTTGCAGATAGATTTTGTTTTGATTGAGGACTGGGAATCACCAAGCATGAGCATGCGCAATTCTTATGAAAGAAGAAATGTTGACGCAGGTGGTAAAACCTTGTTTACAGAAGCCGCCAAATTTTTGCGTAAGATGCAAAAGCTAGCTCAAAGTGTTGACCAGAGCTGTATCATTCAGATTGCGACAAACGACTCGCAAAGAAAGAAGATATATGAAATAGGTCTAAAGGGATTGTCAAACGTTAGATATTATGAGTAATGAACATTATGTCAGAGAAAAAATACAGTGAGCAAGATGAAAATGGGAGGGTGATCGGAGAGATAGTGGTAGTTAAAAACAAAACGGGCGAGGGAAGCTACCTGAATGGCCTGATAGTTGACATAAATCACAGAAATATGGGTGTGGGAGGGAGGCTAATTGATCAAGCGATCGAGGACTCTACCCATCCGATTGCCTTAGAAGTGAGGTCAGATAATTTGGTTGCAATAGCTATGTATAAAAAGAGAGGTTTTGTTGTTGTGGAGACTGTAACTGCAAAAGATGGCACGGTCTACTCTAGAATGCGAAAAGATTAGTTTCTAGGATATACTGCCATTATGAAAGATGGAAAGAGAGCGACAAGAAAAGTGGAGGGATTTTCGGATTTTGAAAAGCAGGCGATCAAGGAGCGGGCTCGTGAGGTGTTGGGACGGGAAAAGGGAGAGGAGGCGCTACTGACCAAGATCTCCGAGATGAAAGGCGAGGACAAAAAGATCGCCGAGCGACTCCACGAACTGGTCAAAATACATGCACCAGGCTTGTCACCAAGAACTTGGTACGGAATGCCCGCGTATGCAAACTCCGAGGGCAAGGTTGTTTGTTTTTTCCAGGCAGCCTCAAAGTTTGAGGCACGATATGCAACGCTCGGATTTAGCGACACCGCTAGGCTAGATGAGGGCGAGATGTGGCCGACATCGTTTGCGATCACAAAGATCACAGAATCTGTAGAAGAGCAAATCGAGAAACTACTTATCCAGGCAATTGGGGGAAACAAATGAACTCACGAGACCGCGCCAGAGTGCGACATGTGGTATCGTATGACGCAAAAAATCGAGCGAGAGTGTTTCTTTCTCAAGAACTTATTGATCAGGTCGAGATTCTCCTCCTTTTGAGCCGGCACGTGCAGTTCCAGCTTTTGAAAGAACTAACAAATGAGCAGATCGTGGCCTTGGTCAATTTTTTGGATTCGGACGATGCAACCGACATTATCCAGCTAGTTTCCAAAGATCGACAAAAACAGATAATTGGTGAGCTCAGTGAGCATTTGCGCGAGAGCGTTGCGGTTCTTTTAAACTTTGATCCAGAAACGGCGGCGGGGCTCATGAACGTGGATTATGTCTTAGTCAAGTCAGATGAAACTATTGCCTCGACTGCTCAGGCAGTCAAAAAACACGAAAAAAGGACGGGGAAGTTGCCGACCATACTTGTTGCCGACGAGGGTAAGCTACTTGGTCAAATACCGGGACACGAGCTGGCTTTTGCCAAGCCAGGCGAGCTTGTAAGCAAATACATCAAGAAAATTAACACAATCGCCCATGACACCAAGGCGAGAGAGGTCGTCAATCATTTTCGCAGTCATCCACATAGCAAAGTGGTTGTGATGGGGGAGAGTGGACAGGTCTTGGGGCTTATATATACTGACGATATTCTCAAGCTGATCCAGGCTGACGATTCGGCCTCACTTTATGATTTTGCGGGTGTGAGCTCCGAGGAGTCGATATATGATACGACTGCCCGCAAGGTTCAGTTCCGCTACAAATGGCTGATCATTAACCTCGGGACTGCATTCCTTGCGGCTTTTACTGTCGGACTTTTTGATGAAGTGATCTCGAGACATGTGCTTCTGGCTATCTATATGCCGATTGTCGCTGGAATGGGAGGCAACGCGGGCACACAAACACTCGCGGTTATGGTGCGCGGACTTTCGCAAAACAATATTGATCTCAAGCGGATGTTGACTACCCTGAGGCGAGAGATCTTGGCAGGAGTGATCAACGGGATATTGAATGGAATAATTGTGACGGGAGTCGTGTACTTTTTGAATGGTGACCTCATGGTTGGAATAGTACTGGGTATGGCGATGATCGTGAACTTGTTTATTGCCGGCACGTTTGGGACGCTTGTCCCGGTTGTGATGAAGCGACTTGGCAAGGATCCAGCGTCGTCGGCGACGATATTTATTACTACGGCAACTGATGTATTTGGGTTTTTGGCGTTTCTAGGCTTGGCGACGTTGCTACTTAAGTAGAAGTTTATTTACAGTAAGCACTTTCTTTGCCGTGCTCGCCGTCGGAAGAGGGGAGGGCGAGAACACGTTCGCGCTCATCTGGCGCGATCCAGTCGAACCAGCAGACAGCATATTGATAAGTCTCGGAAGTGTGAGTGGTGACCCATTCAGGATCTTCCGAAGCCTCGTTCTTTTGTCGGTGGTCATATACTCCCCAGTCCACAAAAGCATTGAGACCTTTTAGTGCCTCTGGACCACCCATCGTGAGGCCGACCCCGGTTGCAATAATCTCGCCCTCTTTGACCTCGATTGGTGGGCTGACCTGAGTGGTTCTCGAGTCAAGAATTTTGGGGAGAGGAAACTTGTCAGCGATAGCCTGAAATTTTGGGGTGAGAGTCAGTAGATGGCCAAAACGGTAGCGAATACCGCACGGATGCTCAAAGTCGAAGGTATATTGAAGTTCGCCTGTAGTACCTGGATAGCGGGCACCGGCGATGACGCGGGCAGTGTAGGGCGCACGAACGGTGATTTCGTTTGGGTGGCTAGTGTCAAAGCGAAAGCCACCATGAGCCTTGAAATCTCCGCCTCGAACCTGTCCGGGGTAGAGGATGGAGGTGACTTTGTCTAGGTTAACCGGTATCGTAAAGATAAAGGGGTCGGGACACTTAGTTCCTGTTTGGGAGAGCTGGCTATTTAGCTGAGGTGGTAAGACTTTTTCGGGATCACGAATCAGAGCGGCAACAATAAATAGTGCAATACCAACCAGGAGGATGAGTAGGATCTTTTTCATAGGATAAATGTAGCATAGAGCAATGGAGGGAGGGGCGTGACGCATGTAGATAGAGGGAAGATTGAGACTTGGATAGAAGGATATTTTTCTGACCCTAAGAAGCAAGCAAGAATAGTCCTTCTTTCTAGGTTAAAAGACTAGCGAGGTTTTTGGCGAGAGTTTTGGTGAGCTGGACCTTTTCTTGAATACTGAGTAAATCATAATCTTCAGCCGATTTAGGAATGCCAGCAACCGCGCTTGCTATCCTGTTCATGAGATCAGGGTTCTTACGGAGCTGATCTCGATATCGACCAATAATCATGTTTAAGGCGTAGAAATTATTGAAGCTCAAGCGATTATTCGAGTAATACTCAAAAAATTCAAGAGAGTCTTTTCTGCTTGAGAGTAATTGACCAAAATTCTTAATTTCTAGTCTAGTCACATTTGGCGGGAAGGCTATAGTTGGTGCCTCAATATATTTTTTGATTACTTTTGTAAAATCAGGGGAGATGACTACTCTATTTGTGTCAAGAACATGACCATGATCGACAACTTTTACATGCATTCCCAGCTGTTTACTGAGCTTCGTGAATTCTCTCGCCTTTTGAAGTCTATCGATTTGCAACTCTGCTGAACTTGGAGCTCTATCACTTGCATGAGTCCTGGGCTCTTGAATGATCATAAGGGTAATTTTAACAGGGAATGACCATATGAGTTGACATGACTGATAGAATTTTCTTATGTTAAGAGGAATTGAGATATGGATGGGTGATCTCGCACAGAAAGTTTTCGATCAGTCAGGAGATAAGCGGTATAGAAAAAAATTTGAGAGAAGAATCTATTCAGAAGGGGTGTTTGTGTTTGGCGCTGATTCTAGAGATCTATTTTTCAAAAACGAACTTGGATCATACGACAAAGCGTGGTTACAGCATTATAGTGGCAAGTTGCCTCAACGTTGGGTGCATTGGGTAAATGCACATAGCGATATAGAGGCTACTGATATTCCAAAGATACAATTAGACGAAAAATTGGTAGACATGCTAGCAACATATCCACACCATCTAGTGGTAAATACATTAGGAAAGCACCAAAAATTGTCTATGAGGCAATTGGCAATTGTCTCTGCCAGAGTTCGTAGCGATATTCCTGAATGGAACTACGAAGAAATAGCCCAAGCACAGCTTTTAATGGGAGCGACAAAAGAGTTTGTTGATGAGGCGTGGAAATTGGGTATGGAAGCTCCGGGAAATACAGCAACAGAGATGGTATTTGGTTTGCTCGGGAAATAATTTTTCAGGCATTTGTGGGCTGATACAATAGATCAATGATCTATGAAATTCTCGGGTGGAGTGGAGCAGGACTTATACTGGCGGCCTATTTTTTGGTATCAACAGGTCGGGCCAAATCTAGCTCGAGAGAATACCAAACCCTCAATCTACTTGGGGCAATCGGGGTCATAGTAAATTCCTTGGTTCACGGAGCTCTACCGTCGGTTGGACTCAACATTATTTGGCTACTCATTGCGATATATGGACTCTCTAAAACATTTAGAGACTGAAGGATCACCAGAGAAAAATGCGGTGAACGTGTTCGAAAAGTTTTTCCGCGCGGTCGGATGGGTGACACATAAAAGCAGGACTCGGAATCGGTATGCGAGACCCCTATCTCTAAAAAGAGAGCGCGCACAGGTACTTGAGAAAGTGTGGGCAGAAACCGATAAAGAAAATAGGAAAGAATTGATCGGTCAAGCGAGGCAAAAAGACGAAATTTTGACTCAATTTTTGAATCAACAAGAAATAAGAGTAGAAGTCTCTGAAACGGGGGAACAGATGGCAAGATTTGCTTGGATCAAACCAAAAGAAGGTGAAGAGAAACCTGGAGAGCCACCAATATTTTTGATTCCGGGGGCGGCAAATGATCTCTCCTGCGTCGAAACCCTTGCATGGGAGCTAGCGCTTGAAGGGAGAATGGTTGTAGTGGTGGGATACCCTGATTCAATAATGGGGGAGGTGAGCGAGGAATTTGCAAATAAAGTCGAGAAATCACAAAACTACGAGGCGCATGCTGAATTTTTTGCCAAAGCCCTGGATCAGCTAATTCCGGACGGAGAGGTAGAAATGTGGGGATTTTCGACTGGAGCGCCAATTGTTGCCCAAATGCTCAGTAATCCGGAGCTATCTAAGCGAGTGGGTAAGGCCGTGCTTATGGCTCCAGCAAGTAGTGTTGATCAGACTAATTCAAGCTTTGTGGCTGGTCTTGTGGCTGAGGTGGGACAATTACTTTTGGACTATAAAAATATACCTAAGTATACCTGGACTACAGGAAGAAAAAATGAAGATCTAAATCATAAAAAACGGCGGGAAAAATCTCTCAAGTATTTGTTCAAAAAGGTGCAGACAGGCATGTCGAATTTATGGGAAAACGCGAGAGTAAAGGAAGGAGGGGTAATCCAAGTGGTATCAGGACGAGATGATCGAGTTACAAAAAGTCGCGATTACTTTGGCGAATTTGAGAGCAAAAATCCACAACTGAGAGTGATCGAGATAGAGGGAGGACATGCGGCGGCACTTCTTGATCCGGAGAGAGTCCTGTCACAGATAGCGAGAAGCCTGGTTAGCCGATGGAACCTTCCATTTGAAGGCGAATGAGCCTATTCATCTCAACTGCATATTCCATGGGGAGTTCTTTGACCATGGGCTCGATAAATCCAGCAACTACCATGCTGGCTGCAGTCTCTTTAGTTAGTCCTCGGCTCATGAGATAAAACAACATCTCTTCTCCGAGTTTGGAAACTGAGGCCTCGTGCCCTATTGTGACATCTTGCTCGTCCGCTTCGATAGTTGGGTAGGTATCGGAGCGAGAATCGGCGTCTATGAGAAGAGCGTCGCAGACAACGTTTGACTTGGTGCCAGTTGCTCCGTCGGCAACTCTGATAAGACCACGGTAGGAGGTACGACCTCCGCCTTGGGCGATAGACTTTGAGAGGATATTGCTTGTAGTGTCTGGAGCCAAATGAATCATTTTGGCACCAGCGTCTTGAAGTTGTCCTGGTCCGGCAAAGGCAAGCGAGAGCATCTCGCCGTGTGCACCTGGTTCCATAAGATAACAAGAGGGATATTTCATTGTCAATTTTGAGCCGAGATTAGCATCGACCCATTCATGAGAGCCGCCCGCGTATACCTTGGCTCTTTGGGTAACGAGATTGTAAACATTGGTTGACCAGTTTTGAATAGTTGTGTATCTTGAGCGAGCGCCCTTTTTAACGACTATTTCGATGACACCACTATGAAAAGAATTCGTCGTGTATTGAGGGGCAGTGCAGCCTTCGACGTAGTGGACTGAGGCTCCTTCGTCAACAATGATTAGAGTACGCTCAAATTGACCAACATTTTCGGTGTTGAGACGGAAGTAAGCTTGGAGGGGGAGATCAACCTTGACTCCTTTTGGGATATAGACAAAGGAGCCGCCGGACCAAACAGCGCTGTTGAGAGCAGCAAATTTGTTGTCTTCGATTGGGATGACTGTACTAAAGTGCTCGCGAAAAAGCTCGGGGTGGTGCTTGAGCCCATCCTCGATTGAAAGAAAAATTACTCCCTTGTCTTCGAGGCTTTTGAGTACGGAGTGGTAAACCATTTCTGATTCGTACTGAGCCCCTACGCCTGATAAAAATTTTTGCTCTGCCTCTGGAATGCCTAATCTATTAAAGGTGTTTTTAATCTCATCGGGAACATCGTCCCAAGAATTTTGACTTTGATTAGTGGGCTTGACGTAGAAGTGAATATTATCGAGATTAAGTTCGGCGAGCGATGGTCCCCATTCTGGAAGTGGTCGAGACAGATAGTGTTTGAGCGCTCTTAAACGGAAGTCAAGCATCCATCTGGGCTCATTTTTTTGACGAGATATGTTTTCGACCACCTCTTGGTTTAATCCTGGTTCTGATTTGTATACGGGAACCTGATCATCTGGAGTAAATTGTTGGTTTTCTAGTTTTCTCACTACAACCATCTTACATTTTTTTAAAATGTAGCAGGGAATGGATAGAGGATGTGACTGGTAAGCTGGGCTGGGCAATCCAGTTTTTATAAAGGGTGAAGTTGGTCATTTGACATAGATATTGTCTTATAGTATAAGATATTGGTATGGCAAAAGCTATAACTGAGATTTGTGTATTAAATCACCTTGTACTACCTCCCAACGGAGATGAATGGGGAGATAAAGGTAGAGATCATAGCTCTTTTCAGTTTAATGTTTCAATTGAGGCTAGGATGGCTGGACTTCCCGGTGGCGCTGGATGTCCTACCCCTGCAGCCGCAGCGGCAAGAAATCAAGCTGAGAGCAATTATTACGAAAGAAATAGAAATCCTGACAATGTTATTAACATCAATAAGAATAATGAAGAGAAAGATGTTGTTTAGAATAGTAGATATTTGAGTGCTTTAGTGATATACTCATCGTGGTTAATTTACATGACGCATCTATATTGTAGGCGCGAGGTTTACGAGTTTTGGCTTGGAGATCTTTCCTAATTTTTTAGAAGTGTCGAAAGAGAAAAAATATGTCGCAGACGCGAAGTTGGTTTGGTGGATCCAGACCTAATTATCGGAGTATGGGAAAACGTGCCGGAGGTAGGCAGATCAAGTATATGTCGGTTAACCCCGCGATGCTTGTGAAAAAAGCGACCGAAGTCGAGAGTAGGGTATACACTCCCAAGCACAAATTTGCTGACTTTCCCCTAGACCCACAAATTCAGAAAAACATCGCCCATAAGGGCTACGAAAACCCAACGCCGATTCAGGATCAGATTATTCCTGAGATTATAGAGGGGCGCGACGTCATAGGACTAGCCTCGACTGGAACGGGCAAGACAGCTGCATTTCTATTACCTTTAATTGACAAAATCTACAAGCACCCTGGCCAAAAGGTCTTGGTTGTGACTCCAACGAGAGAGCTTGCAGTACAAATTATGGAAGAGGGAAAGGCGTTTTCTTTTGGAACGCGCGTATTCTTTACGATTTGTATCGGAGGCGTTGACCTAGGCAGACAAGTGAGGGAGCTTAGACGCAATCCGCAGTTCGTAGTGGGAACTCCTGGTCGCCTCAAGGATCTAGCCGAGCGTGGCGAGCTCAAGCTTCATGAGTACCGTACGATAGTTCTCGACGAAGTTGACCGCATGCTAGACATGGGATTTGTGAACGAGATGAGAGATTTGGTAGCACATCTACCCCGAGAGCGACACTCACTCTTTTTCTCTGCCACAATGAACGAAAAGGCAAGAATTATTGCCCGCGAGTTCTTGCATGATCCCGTCACGATCGAGGTCGCGACACAGAGAGCCTCGGAAAGCGTCAACCAAGACATAATCAAGCTCAACGGGAGGAGTAAGGTGCAGGTCTTGCACGAACTACTTATTCGCCCTGAGTTTGAAAAAGTCTTGTTGTTTGGACGTACCAAGCATGGGATGGAGAGGCTCACCCGAGAGCTCGAGCAAAGAGGGTTCAAAGCCACCTCGATCCACGGCAACAAGTCACAGTCTCAGAGACAGCGGGCGCTCCAGGCCTTTAAAAACAATCAGGTACAGATACTCCTGGCAACAGACGTCGCCTCGCGGGGACTAGATATCGATAGCGTGACTCACGTCATCAACTACGAGCTCCCTGAGACTTATGAGGACTATATTCACCGCATTGGTCGTACCGGGCGTGCGGACAAGACTGGGGTCGCCCTAACATTCATTGACTAAAAGGGGACTTTTTCGAGATTGATGTAGGTGCCCATGGCGTTACCGAGAGCATAGGCGGTGATGACGAGGAGATTGTTTTCGATTCCATTGGCAATCTGATAGATGATGAAAAAGGCGACGAATGTTTCGACAAAAACAATGAGAGTAGCGGCTATGGACTTGCCTTTAGCGATCCAGTAAGTTCTTTGAGTGGCGAGAAACATCTCCACAAACCCCACGGCGAGATAGGACAGGATCGTGATGAAGGTGGCTGCAGTTAGCGCCATAAAAAGAGCTCCGGTTGTTGTTTTGACTCAAAGGATCTTCGTCTAAGAGAGTAAACATATAGGCCTATATTATCACATTTACTCGAGGTTGGCAACCGCCAAAATTGAGTCCAGGGGAGCTCCAGACTAGTCAAAAATTGACCAAAAGCGCGAACTCTGCCATATTAAAGCTATGGGTGAGCAAGACGCAAAAGACATAAATCAAATGATGGCAGAGACCTCGACTACAGTCGTCGCGCCTACCCAAACAAAAAAATCTAAGTTCATCTGGATCGTGCTTGGGTGTGTGGTTATCGGGGTGGGACTCGGAATCGTCGTGTATCAGCAGTCGACTGCACCCAAATCGACGCCCAAACCCAGTCCGCGACCAGTTGTCGTGGCATCGCCAACACCAAAAGCTTCGCCCTCAGTAATACCTAGTCCATCACCAATGGTTGCGACTGAATCGGCAGTACCAGTTGAGATCAATGTTGTCCAGCCAGTCGGGGCTACTGGATCTGGAATAGGAGGTGCACTTTCTGCGACGCCGAGTGCGACTGCGACGGCTAGTGCCGTTGCCTCGCCCCGTGTGACTATGCCTGATACATCGGAGGGGACTCCGGTTACGGGGGTGTTTGAGTTGACGGTTGGAGCGGTGTCTCTCGGGCTAATTTTGCTTGTGATTGGACTAGTTGGACTCTTGGCGCTGTAACTTTTTTCTTGATGAATGGTAAAATAGCTCTTGCCTTGGCAGGGTAGCTTAGCTGGTTAAAGCATCGGATTCATAAACCGAAGATCGAGAGTTCGAATCTCTCCTCTGCTACTCAACAAAAAAACCACTTATTTCTGAGTGGTTTTTTATTACCAACCTGGTGTTTAGGAATGACTGTTAAGGAAGTTTTTGAGTTGCTTGCGAATGACACGTCTGCCCATGCTGGTTTTTAAATAACTTTCACGATCTTCAGTATCTTGTTTGAGCAAATAAGCTTCGTAGTAGATCAACTTAAATGGAATTCGTGGGGCAGTAGAAAAGTTTTTACCAGAATTGTGTTCTTTTAATCGTCTTTTTAAATCCGATGTTGTGCCTGTGTAAAAATCATTATCTTTTTCGGATTGCATAATGTATAGGTAGTGTATTGGAATAATTGTACTTGTTTAATATTAAGTTGGGGCTATTATGTAACTTCGTCACACCAGCCCCACCCGGTTGGTATGAAAAAAGCCGCTGTGAGCGGCTTGTTTCATTTGATAACCGGGGTTGCGGGGCTAGGAGTTGGACCTAGTCTGTGAGATTATGAGCCTCACGTGCACCGTACACTACCCCGCGCGTCCTCCTTCGCGTAAAGCTACTGAAGGATTAATTTATTTTAAGCACATCTGGATTGTAGCACATGTATTCGAAAAATAAAATTTTTGTTAGAATATCTCAGTGCAAAAAGAAATATCGGATGATGCCTTAAATTTAGCAGTAGAATTAATAGCATTTCCATCAACTAAAGATAACCCTGAGGCTCGCAGGCAAGTGTTAGACCGAGCGGCCCAATCTTTACCAGGGTTTACACGTGAGACTTTTGAAAGAAATGGAGTGCAAAGCGATCTTTACTTCAGAGGTACAAGTAGGCCAGATAAATTTAGAGTATTATTTCATGCTCATTTAGATGTGGTTCCAGCACAGAACCCATCTCAATATATCCCCAGAGTTGAAAAAGGTAAATTAATCGGGAGAGGCGCTAGTGATATGAAGTCAGGTGCTGCGGTAATGATCGAGGTTTTTCGGCGAGCATCTCACGACTTGCCTTATCCAATTGGTTTATCGCTTACAACGGACGAGGAGATCGGTGGATTTAATGGTGCTGGACACCAAGTTGAACAGGGTGTTATGGCGGACTTTGTAATTTCCGGAGAGTCTACTGATTTAGAAATCGGAAACGAGCATAAAGGAGTGATAATTTTAGAACTCGATGCTAAGACCAAGGGTGGTCATACTGCCTATCATGGAGATGGTGACAATGCACTCCTTCGAGTGTTGCGTGTCCAGTCAGATGCTACAAGAATGTATCCTGGACCAGATGGTGAATGGAGAACGACATGTGCTCCGACAATAACTTCTACGCGCAATTTAGCACACAACGTGGTTCCAAGCGATGCTAAAGGAGAGTTGGCGATTAGGTGGATTGCGCGAGATAATCCTGACGAAATAGTGCAACGGATAGCAAAAATTGATCCCCAGGTGAGCGTCACTCGTGGACCTTTTGGACTTGCCCACTTAACTCCAGAAAACCATCCTGACTTACAATCCCTTGCTCGAGTAATCAAGTCAGTGACAAATAAAGACGCAAAGTTTCGCCCACATGCTGGTGCAAGTGATGTGCGACACTGGACCGAAAAGGGCGCTGCTGGGATTGATTTTGGATTAAAGGGTGAAGGCTTACATACTGAATCTGAATACGCATTTATCGAAAGTTTTGGTACATATGCAGAAGTTTTGTTGCAGTTTTTCACTAAGATTCGCTGAGATTATTCTGAGTTGACAAGATAATATTTAATTGCTATTCTCTTATAATATTCGCCTGCCCGGTAGTAACTGGTGGGCGATTTTTGAAAAGGAGCCAATAATGACTGATCTAGAACGAGCGAAAAATTTGTTTCATCCAGACAAAGGGGGTTTTAAGGAGTCAATGAGAGTTCCCAGTCGACCGTTGGGAAGAATAAGCGATTTTGTGGTCAACGATTTGCCTAGTCAACTTGCTTTGATAAAAGACGGGAATCCTGTGAGTGATTTAAGCAAGAGAGTTGAGGAAATGTTGCCAAATACTAGATTTTTGAGAACATTGCCTGCGAGCTCTCTAGACTTAGCACTACTCGATTTGAAAATGATGAAATATGGAATCATTCATTCTGGTGGGGAACCGGGAAAAAAGCTAAATGAGGCAGTAAAAAAATTGGCTTATGAATGCGGTCAGCCGGAGTCGATAACTTACGAAGAAATAATCATGGTTAACCCAGAGAACGATCCTCGATTGTTTACTAGTGATAAGGTTGGTCAGGCAGAGTATGATTTTTATCATACCCATCGTTTAATTGAGCCAGTTTTGGAGATCGCCATAGAAAATGTTCAGCGAGCCAGAAAATATTTAAAAATGAACCAAGATCTTGGGGCAGCTGCATTAATTAGCTTAGGAGTTGATGCAATAACAGATGTCAATCGATATGTGGAGGCAGTTGGACAACAGATGAACCCTAACGATTTTTTTGCCTTTAGAGGATATTTGGGTAGTGATCCAAAAACTGGTCTGCCTGGTCCAAGTGGTGCCTACACTCATAGAATTCCATTGCTTGACTTTATGCTTGCCGGCGAGCAGTTTCCTCAAAAATATCTTGAGTCCATTGTCAGAGGAGATAATTTGTGGTTTTTCCCGCGCGAGGGGAGGGGCATGTTAAAAATTGAAATTGAGGGCGTGTTGTCTAATCGTGGTGAGTCACTCGTGGTCTTGAACAATAAATTTGGATCAGGTCTTGTTAATCCCCAGCTAGAAAGAATGCGCGCAGCTCTAATTGAATTTCGAGGCAATCATTATCGGGGAGTGGTAAAACAGTTACCAGGCGCGGTTGGAGATCCAAATGCTAAGGGAACTAGTGGCGAAAATGATTTAGGTGCTTTTTTGCGAGAACGCATAAAATACATAAAAGATTTAAAATTTTGATAGTCAATATAAGATAAGCTAGATCAAAAATTGACAGCTTCTAATCTGGTTGTTATACTGAAAAGATCTAAAAAATTAATAAAGACGTTATAAAAGATCGGTTGGGATCTTTTTTAGTTGACTAAGCTACTCCCCAAGAGATGTTTAGTCCGGAGGCGAAACCGTAAACAGACAGCAACGAGTGTCGTAGCAACGGAGCTCGCGTAGAAGTAGTATCTATCAAGGTGGTACCGCCTAGTTGAAGGCCCTTGTAAATCAATTACACGAGTGGTGTAGTAGGTTTGCAAGGGTTTATTTGTTATTTATGGAGGTAGACATGAAATCAATGTCGATCGAAGAATTTGATAATTATCATTTAGGGCCCGAGGAGTTTGCGCTTTACGATTTGCGTGTTGAGACGGTGCATCGTGACACTAATAAGTCACTTGTGTGCAACCATCCGGTTGGGTCGTATTTTGAGTTATCAGGCGAAAATTTGACTATTCCAGAAGATCAGTCATTTCCTATTTACGGACTTGCTGCATTAATAGCAATTTTGCCGGCTAAGCAAAGGATGAATCACCGCAATGATTGGATGGAAACGGACGCCTATGTTGCATGTCCAGATCCTAATTGTGGTGGAGCCTTTCGAGTAAGGCGAATCTCAGTGACTGTTTTTGGGCATAGCGAAGTAACAGTGGTCCCTCTTGAGGAAATGACAAATGAGTAACTTATTGAGTGATTCAGAGGTTAATCACTTAGAGTTGATACCTGGATACAAAATATCACAGGTAATCAAGGGTGGGTGGCAGCTAGCTGGTGGACATGGCCAGATTGATCCTCAACAAGCAATAGATGATATGTTTGCTTATGTAAAGTCAGGAATCACTACCTTTGACTGCGCTGATATCTATACAGGAGTGGAGGAGCTCATTGGCGAGTTTCGCCGACAGTTTGGGCGGAAGTTTGGCCAGATCTCACTCGATCAGATTCAGATTCATACTAAATTTGTTCCTGATATTGATAAGTTAGAAACTATCGATGAAGCGTATGTGGAAACGATTATCGATCGCTCACTCATGCGACTTGGTGTGGATAGACTAGATTTGGTGCAGTACCACTGGTGGGATTATGATGTGCATCGCTATATCGAGGTAGCGCATTATCTTAAAGCCATGCAAGAGAAGGGTAAAATACACAATATTGGAGTGACTAACTTTGACACTCCAAGATTAAAGGAGATTGTCGATAGTGGGGTGACAATAGTGTCGTCGCAAAACCAATATTCTGTTCTAGATCAACGACCAGAGCATGGCCTTGTTACTTTTTGTCAAAAAAATGATATTAAACTACTGTGTTATGGAACTGTGGCTGGTGGATTTTTGTCCGAGAGATATTTGGGACAGCCAGAGCCGGTTGAGCCACTAGAAAATAGATCGCTTGTAAAATACAAGTTAATAATTGACGACTTTGGCGGTTGGAAGTTATTTCAGGAGCTACTGAGGGCGCTAAAAACTGTTGCAGATAAGTATAAGGTGAGCCTAACTAGCGTGGCCAATAGATATGCATTAGATAAAGAGCAGGTGGCTGCAATTATTGTCGGGTCTCGCAACACAAAACATTTAGCTAATACCTTGCGAGTTTTTGATTTTGGGCTCGACGCGGAAGATAAAATTTTGATTGAGAGCGTCATTTGTAGATCACATGGTCCAAAAGGAGACACATATTCTCTTGAGAGAGAAAAGGGAGGGAGGCACGCCTCGATAATGAAGTATAATTTGAACAAAGAGGAGAAATATGAATAAAAGAATTTTGTCCGGGATTACCCCTAGTGGGAGCCAGCTCCATATCGGCAACTATTACGGAGCGGTCGCGCCGCAGATTGCTTTGCAGGACAGCCACGACACCTACTATTTCGTGGCGGATTTGCACGCGCTCACGACGGTGCACGACCGAGCTACTCTTGAAAAAAATATTACGGGAGTGGTCCTCGACTACCTCGCACTTGGTCTTGACCCTGCCAAGTGTGTGTTTTTCCGCCAGTCGGATGTGCCAGCGCACACTCAGCTTGCCATAGTTTTGGCTAACTATATTTCCCTTGGTCAGATGAAACGGATGCATGCCTTTAAAGACAAGCTACAGGCGGGGACGAGTGTGGACTCGATCAATATGGGGCTCTTTAACTATCCCATTCTCATGGCTGCGGACATTCTCCTCTACAAGCCCCACGGAGTGCCGGTTGGAGAGGATCAGAGACAGCACATAGAGCTTGCCCGCGATATTGCCGAGAACTTTAACCGTACCTACAAATCAACCACTTTCCCGCTCCCTGAGCCCTTGATCTCAAAAGAAGTGGGACGGATTGTGGGGACGGACGGAGTGCGGAAGATGGGCAAGTCACTTGGCAACTATATCGGGATTTTTGAGGACGAGAAGACAATCGAAAAACAAATCATGGGTGCCTTTACCGATCCGGGGAGGAAGAGTGCGAGCGATCCAGGTCGAGTCGAGGGGAACACCGTGTTTGTTTATCACGACCTGATCAATGATGACCGGGCAGAGGTAGAGGACTTGAAGAGCCGGTACCGCGAGGGAACTGTCGGAGATGTTGAGGTTAAGGAGAAGCTGATCGCGGCCCACAAGCGCAAGTTTGGCGAGGCAAGAGCGAGGCGAGCTGAGCTTGCGAGGGATATGGAGTCAGTTAAGAAGATCCTCCAGGATGGAGCCGAGCGAGCCACCCAGTTTGCGAGTCAAACGATCGAGGAAGTTTATGAAGTGATCGGAATGGCTGGGCTTGACGCGTAGGATAGAATTATTTTTATGGGATACGGACTTTTAACGGCAGAACAAGCAGGGATAAGAAAGGCTACTGAAATAGAGCCTGTGGTTGAGAGTTTTTTTCCTCTTTTTCATGAAAGGATGGTTAGTTTGTTTAAGGATAATTCTACGTGGGGAGATGAGATGATTGTTAATTATCGTAGTGGACTCGGAGTCGTTCTTAAGATGAGGGGTAATTTGATTGACCTAACTCTTAGAGATCGTGCATCGCTTAGTAAAGGAATGAGTCGAGAAAATAGTCTGTATGAAGGTGAAGGTGAAATCACAAGGGTAAGATTGTTATTGCGGAAAGAGCCAGAGTTGTCGGAGGTTAGATTGTATAGAAAAGATACAAGGCCAATGGCAAAGGTACTATGGGAAGAACTTACCACTTTTGGTCATATGAATAAAATTGGACATGTTGATGGATTTTTGCCGGTCAAGTTTTTTGGAGGTGAGAGCCCTGGGCGAGCTCGGGAGATGATGCAGTATTTAAACAGAAGCTTTTTTATTAACCCGGTGGATCCTGATAATCCCATGCTGAGAGCACCAAGTGGAATAGATACATTAACAAAATTGATTAAGGAGAACAAATAATGAGAACATTTGAGATCCCACGCAGACTAAGGCTTGAAGTAACTCCTCCCAATGAATGGCAGGAGAGATACGTAAATCCAAACCTTGTGAGAAATATTATTGCCGCAAAAATGAATCCAAAGGGCTTTTCTCCTGGAGACGTGCTCAGTCAGACATTTGGGGAAATTTTGAATATACATGGGCAGATAATTGCTGACCCAGAGAGAAGCAAAGATACGAGGGCGGTAATTAAGTTAGAGCCTCGCGGGAGAACTGATCGATATATTATAGTTGAGGACTTCGAGACTGACATTGTAGTCTGGCAAATTGATTTAGGTAGGAAGCTATTTGGTAAGAATGGAGTGAATAGTACGACGCACAAGTTTGATCCAAAAGTCAGGTCTCACGTGCGAATTAATAGAGACAAAGGTGGAGCTAAATTTGTTCTTGTAAATAAGCCATTTATGCCAATTATTAAGAATCAAGATTATGCTTTGACAGTTATAGAGCGGTGGTTAGAAGCGCCAGGTTCGAAAAACGCTGGAGAGAAATGAAGCCACAGATTGAGTTTGCGGATTTTGCCAAGGTTGAGATCCGAGTGGGCAAGATAATCGAGGCAATAGTCCCGGAGGGGAGCGAGAAATTAATTCAATTTCGAGTAGACTTTGGTCCTTCGGCAAGCTCAGGACAGGCTGAGATACGTACAATTTTTTCGGGGATTAAAGAGTGGTATGACCCAGCTGATTTGGTCGGGATCAAGACTACCTGGGTTGTGAACCTTGCGCCCAAGAAAACACCATTTGGGGAGTCTGAGGGGATGTTATTTGCCTGTGATGACCGTGAGGGCAAGCCCCACATCCTCGAGCTTGGTGATGAGATCGAGATAGGCGCGGAGTTCCACTAACCATTTTGTTATAGTGTTCCCTACTGTGACCCCTTGGCTCGTGCGTGAAAAAAGTCTAGGATGTTTTTAATGCCTGTTTGTATAGAGCTAGAATTGAGATGAATAAGGGTGAAAAAAAGAGTCTATTGAGTCCGTTTTTTGATCCAGAAAATCCGTTAAATTTTTTGCTTCAGAGTGAAGGAAAAAAATTAGTTGCAGATCCGCCACAGTTGAGGTCCAAAGATCACGAGACCCTTGCCTTTTTGAGCAAAAAACATCCTGGATTACTTGCGCCAATATTCTTGGGCGTAAACAATGTAGTTGCTGTAGTTCCGATAAAGGAAGGGAGTGCAAAAGCCGTAAAAATAAAAACAAAACCAGAGAGAGTCGAAGGAGGCTTGGATCAGGTGACAGTTGTAATCGGGACAGTTGGAAGAATAAATGAACTAGCACAAGAGGCGCTCAAGAAGAAAGAAGAGGGAAGAAAAAAGAAGAAGCCTCTCGAGAAAAAGTCATTAAGAAAGGAGAAAAGCCTTCATCCTGTACACGCTGAGATCTTGAGGGAGATAGATATTGCATCGGCTAGTCTCGGGAGCGAGATGTCACTAAAGACAAGACGAGTCGAGGGAGGAGGGACACTTTTAACTTTTCATGGCGGAGCAGGTAAAAGACAAAAAACTAGTTTGAGTGTTGTTGACATGTTTAGCGTAGTTCGCTATGGACGTGTACCTGGAAGGAGCGGAAAAGTGACAGAGGGTGTTGCTCCTAGACAAGTGGTAGGGATATATTTGCCCCCGGAAGGAGAGGCGGATCCTCATAAAATAGAAAGAAAAGTTACCTCGATGTTTAAGAAGTTAACACCAGAAATTAAGGAAATATTTAGACAGAAAGAAGTAGTGCTCAAAAATGGTGAAGGACCGGTAATTGCTGTTGCGACAGAAAAACAAATGAAGATGTGGCGG
>CAZDRB010000005.1:0-24579 GCA_964507925.1 uncultured Pseudomonadales bacterium | reverse complement strand
GTTGGGCTCGACTCTCGCCCCTTCTTTTATCTGATCCAAGGTCGAGAGTTCTCCATACCTAAAGCCCATGGACTCAAACTTGACTGTATCAAAGTAGATCCCGTCAGTGATTTTGTAGGTAAAGCCTTTGCTCTCAATTCGCTTAATTAGCTCAATTTGCTCAGGAATATGCTCTGTCGCTTTGCACACAATGTCGGGCAAGATCACATTTAGCTTCTTTGCATGATCCAAAAACTCCTGTGAATAAAACCCAGCAATCTCCCAGGCAGATTTGCCCTCTTTTTTCGAGGCTTTTTCTAGCCTATCCTCGCCTTGGCTCGAGTCACCCGCGTTGTCTCCCGACAAGTGTCCAACGTCAGTCAAGTTCATAACATACTTAACTTGATATCCCAAAAATCTGAGCGCTCTCACCATCAGATCAGAAAAAACATAGGTGCGAAAATTGCCAATTGTCGGAGTTGAGTACACCGTCGGGCCACAGGTGTATAGACCAATCTGACCCGCCTTGATTGGTACTATCTCCTCGATTTGTTTTGTCAACGAATTATTTATCTTCATTTTATCTATCCTTCATCTTATACTAAAAACCCCGCTCTCGGCGGGGATCCTTACTACTCAAGTCCAAGAACCTAGCAGGAACAATCCCCTCCGCAATCACATGGACAACAACAAACATTTAATTTCATTACCAAAAGTATAACATATAACACGGGCAACATGTGATTTTGTGGAATTTACGACGGACGCATCAAGCAAAAAATGTGCGACACATAGTAGGCAAGCATTTTTTGCGTGACGGAGTAAGTACTGGAACAAAATTATATTTGACCGTGCTTGGTGCGGTTAGCCTGCCCCCCACGCCTTATTCTCCGCACTCGCCTCCGCTTTCGCTGCTTTGAGCCCAAGATCATCTTGTTTTTTCTTCATAAACTCAAACTCCTTCTTTTGTTCTTCTTCCTTTTCCTCGACCTGCTTCCGTTGTTCTTCCTTTTGTTCCCACTCCGCGCGAGCCTTGGCCATCCCTCCCTCAATAGAGGTATCTAGTCCCCACTCGCGTGAGAGCTGCTTTCTAAGCATTTGAATCTCGAGATCATCCTTCTCTCCCGAAAGACCCTGGTATTTCTCAAAATCCCCTTGTGTCTTAAATCCACCTTTAGCAAGATCCGCAAGAGGATCGGCTTGTGCCTGATCATCCGCAGGCTGAGATTGTGAATTGCCCTTTTCCAGATTTTGCCCCACCATGTCGCGGACAATCTCAACTGGTTCGGCGACAACAGTCTTTGCCACATGCTTACCAAGCCCTGTCAAACTATTCCCTACTGCTTTCCAAACACTCATGACTTAACTATAAACTATCCGAGTCTCAATTTCGCCAAAACCAAAATTGCTAAGATCAAAACTGTATACACCGCGGTCTTGAGCAAATCCTTTACCACAAAGTCCCGCGAAAGATAGCCAAACTCATTTCTGTCTCTTGTTTCTTCCCGCTCGCTCGTCTCAAGTCTAAAGTTCTGCAGACGATAGCTACTTTTGATCTTTTCTTGGCGAGTTTTTTTCTTGGTCATTCTCCCTCGTTGTATTCCTGGTTGCTCTCCATGTCCTTCTCAATTAGTTTACGTAAATACACCGCTCTTGGCAATTTTTGTCTGTGCGAAATCCAGTCCAAGTAAGATCCAATTTGTGGTGAGATAAAAAAGTTAAAACGAGTATCACTATTTAGTTTTGCAAACTCCACGTACTCAGATAATTTCTTTTTTAGATTATCTGGAGTGTACTCGACCAAATATAATAAATCGCGCCCCAAATGAGTTAAGATGTTTGGTTTTTTTCCTGGCAAATGCAGGGCAAGCACTTGCCTGTTATCAGCCAAAGCCTCGGCAATCTCCTGGCCCACTCCAATAGACGACATCGTGCACTCAGCTACGAGGAGTGTCGCTTGTTTGCGCCACTTACTCATTTTTCCCTGAATCACTGCAGATTCTTTTTCTGTTTGTGCCCTCAATACCTTATCATCTTTGTCTTGCATATGACGCGCCAAAACCACGTGCCCCATCTTTTCCAAATAGGTGACTATCTTGTTATAAGTTTCTCGAAGTTCGGGAGTTAATTTGCTGATCGATCCGGTAAAATAAATCTTCATAAAGCTTTTCTTGTCGCAATCGCTTGGGTCAGGGTCTGATCGTCTGCATATTCTATCTCAACACCAGTCGGAAGTCCACGACCTATCCGACTAATCTCAACTTTTAGTTCTTTCAAAGCGTCTTTAATATACAGTGCCGTCGCCTCTCCCTCAAGCGATGTATTGGTTGCCAAAATTACCTCAGTTATTCCCCCACCTCTAATCCGCTTGGCTAGCGTATCTATATACAACTCGTCTGGACCAACGTTGTTGAGGGGTGAGATCGAGCCATGGAGGACGTGATAAGTCCCGTGATAACTTCCAGATTTTTCGATCGCAATTACATCCTGAAACGACTCAACGACAAGCACCTGACTTGCCTCTCGCCTAGGGTCAGCGCAAATTGAACATTTCTCCGATTCTGACAAATTATGACAAACACTACAAATCTTAGTAAGTTTCTTTAAGCTCGCAAGTGAGCTTGCAAAACTATCTAGGTCACGCTGCGGCACTCTGAGCAAATAAAAAGCCAATCGTTCAGCACTTCTTCTCCCAATTCCCGGTAATTTTTCAAACGAATTAATCAAGTCCTCGACAACTTTTGGGAGCTTCATAGGTCAGAGCCTGTTACTGGCCGCCACCCATTCCACCAAGAAGTCCCTTGAGTCCACCAGACATCTCCTGGAGCTTCTTGGCCGCTACCTGCTGGGATTTTTTGATCGCGTCATTTAGGACTTTGACAAGTCTCTCCTCATACTTTCCGTCTATCGAGACAGTCTCTACTTTCTGATCGCCTGTCATGACTACTCTGATCCCGTCGGCTTCGACCTCAATAACCTCTGCCTGAAGCTGCTTTTGCATCTGAACCGCCTGGTCACGAACCTTCTTTAACTGTGCGGCCTGTTGTCCCATTTGCTGAAATTTATCAAACATATGATCCTTTCAAAGTTTATAACTTTTTACATAAATATCTGCATCGCTTGATCTATTGTATCATTCTTTTTAAGAGGTGCCTTGGTTTCCAAGATACAGTTAACCTTGACTGCCCTCCCAACCTGCTCAGACACCAGTTTCTCGAGCTTAGCTAAGACCTTTTCTGACATTATCTGCTGACGATGAAAGTCATAAGGAACCGAGATCGTGAGCTCGTCCCCACTAATTGTCGTCGAGCCAACTGTCGAGAGTAGCGTGCCAAGAGTCACGCTGTCCCCATTCAATTTTTTCAATAAATCCTGCCAAACTTTGCTCGCATCCTCCTTGCTTTGCTCTCTTTTCTCCTCTACCTCCTCCTCTTCTTCTTCCTTGTCTCCTCCTTCAGCCTCCCCGCACCACTCAACAATCACGGTCTGTATCAATAGCTCGCTATCCAAACTACCTGATAGGCTTGAGGCCACCTTATCTAGCTTGTAAATAAGGTCAGTCACTCCAAGTTCGACTTTTATTCCGAGTGGATTTGTACCTATCCCCAAGTTTGCGAGCAAACCGTCTCTCAAAGCCCTCATCGTCGAGACCAATAGATACGAAACGTCAACTCCCGCTTTCATCGCCTCATCAAGTTTATAGATTGCCTCTTGCGCGTTTTTTTTGACCAAGGCCGTGACAAAAGGCAAAACAGTATAGCCAGCACTCCCGGTTATGAGTGTCTCAACGTCTTCTTTCTCAATCTTGTCTTTTACTGATAATGCCTGATCCAAGATCTTCACACCATCACGAAAAGACCCATCAACTGCCAGGGCCAAAAACTCAAGCGCCTCCTCACTCAATGTTTTACCCTCACCCTTTGCCACACGAGCAAATGACCGCTTCATCTCCTCAGGGCTCGCCTTAGAAAACTGTATTTGTATACACCGAGAGATTATTGTTTCCGGAACTTTGTGTAGCTCGGTCGTACATAGGATAAACAACGAGTGGCTCGGGGGCTCCTCGAGAGTTTTAAGAAGCGCGTTAAAGGCCTCAGTTGTCAGCATGTGCACCTCGTCAATCACATAAACCTTGGTTGGCAAGACCGACGGAGCTAACCTAATCTTTTCTTTTAGCTCGCGAATGTCATCAATCCCGCGGTTCGAGGCCGCATCAATCTCAATAACATCAAGAGCTCGTCCTTCAAGAATACTTAAACATGCCTCGCACTTGTTGCACGGTTCATCTAATTTCTTATTATTTTTTTCGCAGTTCACCACTCTAGCTAGTATTCTTGCCGTACTTGTCTTACCGGCCCCCCGTGGCCCAGTGAGTAAGTATGCGTGTCCGAGCTGATTTGACTTTATTATTTCCTGGAGCTTGTTTCTTACGTTTGTTAGATCTAGTTCTTCAATTTTTTGCGGACGGTATTTCAGGTAAAGACTCATGTCTTAC
Organism: uncultured Pseudomonadales bacterium; assembly: GCA_964507925.1. Classification (GTDB taxonomy): domain Bacteria; phylum Patescibacteriota; class Microgenomatia; order UBA1400; family UBA12108; genus CAZDRB01. The sequence goes on along the minus strand of CAZDRB010000005.1, from coordinate 20,105 downwards.
ACTCTATCATTCGTGGTGATGACCGAGCAAGTGCATCAAACCGTGCTCAGCCAAAAACTGAATCTGGTCATCTATCTTGCACTGCTTCTCTATGGCCTCCTCGCGAGCGACCGAATAACAGATCACGATATCCCCAAGTCTCAGTATCCCGTCAGGTGACGAGATAAAAGGCCTGTCATCTTCTGGGTCGTTCAATGGGAATGATAATACATCGGTCGGTCCCTCAAGCTTCATAAAGACGTGGTGGAGCTCGCTCATCTTCCGCTTGCCCACAACCTGAATATCTAGCTCAATATCTCGGACTAACCTATGCTTAGCTAGTACCTTGGTCAAATGTACTCTTAGCGCGCCCTGGTCAAACGGAAATTTTGCGTCAGCCAAAATATTAATTGTTACCATGTAGTTCTTTCACGATCCTACTCACCATTCCCCCATCAGCCTGTCCCTTCATCTCAGCCATCACTGTCTTCATTACCATCCCAAAGTCCATGCCTTTAGTTTGATCCAATAGACTCGAGACTTTTGCCCGCACCTCGTCCTCATTCATCATCTTCGGCAAATACGCTTCAATCAAAGAAAGTTCGTACTTTTCTTTTTCCAGAGCTTCTGTCCGTCCCGCTTCTTCGTAAGCTAAGATCGCCTCACGTCTCTTTTTGGCTTCTTTTTGCAATACCGCAATTATGGCCTCGTCGGACAAATTGGGAGAGTCAACCTCAGCGTACCGTACAGCCGAAACAATCATCCGGAGCGCGTCCAAACGCGCTTGATCCCTCGCTTTCATCGCGATCTTCATCTCGTCCTGCAAAGTTGCGAGTAGCCCCATTACTTCTTTTTCGCAGCAGTTAGTCTCTGCATGCGGTCCACGTATTTTTTTCGTCTAATCTCGTTATTTCGTTCTTTGCGAAGAACCTGAGGAGACTTGTGAAACTCGCGCCCACGTACCTCCTCAATTACGTTTTCGTTCATGACCTTCTTTTTAAAGCGGCGAATAACGCCGTCTGGAGACTCATCTTTTTTGGCTTTTACAATAATTGGCATAGTATCTAAACACCTCCTTCTTTGATCATCTCGAGGATCTCGCGAGCAGTGAGCTTGGTGCGCTCTTTTTGCTCGCCCTTGTCTGATCCCGAGAATAACATGTGGCCTGAGTTGTGGTAAACCCACCTACTCTTGTCCTCACGCTCCCCTATTTTAACATAAATCTTCTCGAGAGGCAGCTCGACGCCCGGCGCGGTCTTGATTTTCAGATGCCCTTTTTCTGGATCATTTATGACTACAATCTCGTATCCCATTTTCTGGGCAATCTTGGAGACGTCGTCCGCTGGCGAATTTACAAGTATTCCCCGGCCCCACGCACTCTCAAACTCCTCGCCCTCCATAATCGACTCGCGCCCGCGCTCAATGTCCTTGAGGCGCTGGTAAACTCCGTCCAGATACACAAACACCATCCGGAGTACTGCCTCGTTGTCATGTGTTTGCAGGCGGTGGAGGGCTGGGATTATCTCGTGGAGCATAAAGGCCATCCGCGCCTTGTCCGAGTCTGGCCAATAACAATCGGCGAACGTGTCAATCTCGAAAGCCATCTCAACCATATCCTTTAGTGCCAAATCCGTTGGTGAGATGAGTCCTTCGGCAACCAGCTCCTCCCACACAAGTTTTGAGGCACAAGTCGCAAATCCACCTGGCTTGTGGTGATCAAACTTCCCTCCTCCTACGTCTAGGTGAACTACGTTCGGGTCATTATCTGGGGGTAAACCACGGTACGTGGTTGGTGCCGGGACAAACTCAAACTTGGCGTCGCCGTACCTGGACTGGTCAAAACGAACCAGAAGCCACGAGGACATGATGGCGTCAAGGTCAGGATGAATATGGGTTACGATTAGCTTGGTCATAAACTCATTTTACTACGGAAAAAATACATCTTTGATCGTAACACCAATGAGAAGGGCGATCAAAAAGAACATCCCCACCCCGTTTAGGTAGCGCTCATACTTTATGACTCGCTTCCTGCCTACTACTTTCTCAAGCCCGATCATGAGTAGCCTCCCACCGTCCAAAGCCGGAATCGGAAGAAGATTAAAAATCGCGAGGTTCAAAGAAATTATCCCGGCAAATCGTATGCTCGAGATCCAGCCCTCGGCAACCACTTGTTCTCCGACCTTAACAACCGCAACCGGACCACCAAGATTTGCCATAAGCTCTCGTGGAGAGAGAAACACTTTTATCATCGCCATGCTCCACCCCCAAGCTTCCTTCATTCCCTCGACTCCTGCATAAAATGGCGCAAGGTGCCATGGTTTTTGCTCATAAATCAAAATGGGAACATCAGCTACTCCAACTCCTAGTGCCCCCTCACCCTCAGGTGGATTTTCGCGCGGAATAACGGGTATCACTTGCAGTGAATCACTTTTCTGCCCTGCTTGGTCGAGCTTTGCTAGGTACAAATTAACGCTCTTGCCTCGGCTCTCGCCAATAATCTTGACAAACTGATCAGCTGATTCTAGCTTCACCTCCCCTACCTGACTCACGACTTGTCCCGGCTCAATTCCAGCTATCTCAGCTGGAGAGTTATTTGCGATCTCGGTCACCATTACTTGTGTCCCAACCGTTTGGGGGATCCCAAGTTTGGTATACACCACGCTAAAAAGAACTATTCCAACCAAAAAATTAACCACAACTCCGGCAACCACTATGAGCGCTCTTTGCCAGGCAGGTTTAGCAAAATACATGTGAGAGTGAGTTACAGGGTTTAGCTTGTCCCACATACTCAGTGACGAATCTTCGCCCGCGAGGCGCACAAATCCTCCAATCGGCAGCCAGTTAAGCGTGTATTCCGTTTCTTTCTGCTTAAATAACTTCAAGGCCTTTGGGGGCAAACCAATTCCAAACTCAAGAACATGCACGCCAAACAACTTTGCAATCAAAAAATGCCCAAGCTCATGCAAGAGCACCAAAATAGAAAGAATTAGGATTGTCAGCACAGGGATGATCTTATTACAAATACGAGATTGCTGCTACCTTGATGTTTTCGCCAGTTTTGCCAGAAAGACCTTTTACAAGCTCGTCAATTGTATGAGCAGTATCCCTCAGATAATCCTGCTTGAGTAGCTCCTCAACAGATTCTGGCTTCATTGAGGCGACCTGCATCGCAATCTCGCGTCCCAGGTTCTGAAAATCCTCGGTCTTAGCGACAAAATCAGTCTCACAAGAGAGCTTGACCAAAGCTCCAACCTTGCCGTTAAAATGTACGTAGCTAAATACAGCCCCAGCTACGGTCTCTCGATCCTGCTTATCCATGGCGCGAGTCAAGCCTTTTTGCTTGATCCACTCGCGGGCTTTTTCCATATCGCCCTTAGATTCCGTTAGAGCCTTGCGGACATCCATGATCCCTGCTCCCGTTTCCTCGCGTAAAATCTTGATTTGATCTAGTGTCGCACTCATTATTTGCTCTCCTTGGCTTTGGCTAGTTTTAGTCCCTGCTCAACTGCCGCGGTCACGGTCAAGACCAAGAGCTCGACCGATTTAACTGCGTCGTCATTTGCCGGGATCACGTGCTCAATTCCAGTTGGGTCACCGTTACTGTCCACGATCGCAACAACCGGAATCTCACGGTGAGTCGCCTCTCGCATCGCCGTCACCTCGCGGATTGGATCAACGATAAACACAACCTTAGGAAGTCCCTTGAGCGATACTAGCCCGCCATACATCCTCTCCAGTCTATCCATCTCGCGCTTGAGAAGAACTTGTTCTTTCTTGGTGTATTTCTTAAACTCGCCGGTCTCAAAACTCTTCTTCATCTCGATGAGTTTATCTACTCGAGTCTTAATCTGTTCCCAGTTAGTAAATAGTCCTCCAACCCAGTGGGTTGTCATAAAGGCAACTCCGAGTCGCTCCGCCTCAGTGCGGATAATCTCGGAGGCCTGCCCCTTTGTCCCAACGAGCATTATCTGCCCGCCAGCAGAAAGAGTATCAACAAGATAGTTGCAGGCTTTAGCGAGCGCTTCTCTTGTCTTTACGAGATCAAAAATCTGCACCCCGTTCTTGGTTGCATACACATACTCGTCCATCCGGGGATTACGACGTTTTACCGAGTGCCCAAAATGGACTCCGGCCTCAAGCATTTCCTGCAAACTGGGTAACTTTTCAAACTCTTTTGGCGCTTTGTCTGCCATATTATTTATCCCCTTTTTCTTCTCTAGAAACTCGCACTTCAGGAGATTGTCTCTAGATGTAAATTTGTAACTTGAGAATTATATCACGGCTAGTACTGATTGATAAGCTTCTTTACTCTTTCTCTCTCTTTTTCAGTCATCACGTCATAGTATGGCTCGATCCACATTGGAAACATTTCTTCTACCTCCTCCCAAGGCGTCCCGCTAGCTAAGGCTTCAAAAAAGGCTGGAAGCAGAGCAACATCCTCTGGTTTTAGTTCTATCTGAGACTCCGCCACAATCTTTTTGTGAGGCAAGCGCGACAACCTAAGCAAGTGTTCCTTTCTCATCTAACTCAACTGTATTTAACAAAAGTGAAATAACAGTCACCGGGCCAACGCCTCCAGGCACCGGCACCGCAACACGTGCTTTTTCGTATACCCCCTCTCCCATATCTCCAGCAACTCCTGATTCAGACTTTGTAATTCCAACATCAACTACTATACTACCCTTGGCAATAGCTTGGGTACTCACCACTCCCGGCTTCCCGACACACGAGATCACAATCTCGCCCTGTTGCGATATCTCCTCAGGATTCTCAGTCTCGATCTCGATCTCCACAACCTCGGCGCCTCTCTCTCGCAAAAATGAGACAAGCGGTTCCCCAACCGCCCCTCTTGCCCCCCACACCACTATCTTCTTGTTTCGTATCTCGAACTTCTGGTTTAGAGCAATTCTTTCAAGAATAGTGATTACTGCCCGCACAGTCGCTGGCATCACCCCTGACTCTTTCCACCTCAATCCGTCAATATCTTTTTCAAGTGGAATGGCCGAGACGACACCCTTCAGGGTCTGACCTCGTAGGCCCTGGATCGGGAGCTGGATCATGATTCCGGTTGCATCCGCACGTTTTTTTATCTCCGCAGTTATTTGATCAGCTTGCTGGACACGTACTGCTTCAAATTCTATTCCTACCCTCTCCGCCGCCTCACCCTTGAGCTTGGTATATAACACACTCGCCGGGTCATTTCCGACTAGGATACTAACTATTTTTGGCTTAGTTAGAAGGCCCGCCTTGCCGCGAGGCAGGTTCCGTACCTTGTAAATTAGATCTTGCTCTATCTCTTTTGCCAAGGCTTTGCCATCAAAAATCATATGGCTATTGTACAATAGCCCCATGAACAGCGCTCTCAAGAAAACAGATCCCGAGATCTACACGCTTATTCAAAAAGAGACTAAGCGCCAAAATGATACTCTCCAGATGATTCCAAGCGAAAACGTAGTCTCCGAGGCAGTCCGCGAAGCCGTTGGCTCGGTTCTTATGAACAAGTACAGCGAGGGTCAGCCGAACAAGCGCTACTATCAAGGCAACGAGTATGTTGATCAGATCGAGTCACTTGTTGAGTCCCGCGCGCTCCAAGTTTTTGGACTTGATGAAGCAAGCTGGCACGTCAACGTCCAGGCAGTCACGGGTAGTATCGCGAACTTTGCCGTATATGCTGGTCTCATTAACCCCGGTGACAAGATACTCAGCATGTCGCTCTACGACGGCGGACACCTCTCCCACGGCTGGAAGCTCCCAGACACCGGCAAACCAATCAGCTTTGTCGCCAGAGTCTACGACACCTATTTCTACAATGTAGACAAAAATACCCGTGTTTTTGATTACGAAGAGATTGGAAGAATTGCCAAAAAAGTCAAACCCAAGATTCTCACGAGCGGAGGCACGGCCTATCCCAGAGAAATCGATCACGAGAAAATGAGATCAATCGCTGACTCAATCGACGCGCTCTATATGGCGGACGTTGCCCACGAAGCAGGGCTCATTGCGGGTGGAGTCAACTCTTCTCCCTTTCCTCATGCCCACGTCGTCACGATGACAACAAGAAAGACTCTTCGCGGTCCAATCGGCGCCCTGATTTTTGCGCGCAAGGATTTGCGCGTCCCAAGCGTAGCCGAAGGCGAAGTGGGACAGGCTATCGACTTTGCCGTCTTTCCCTCGCTCCAAGGAGGGCCGCAAAATCACTCAATTGCGGGCATCGGAGTCGCGCTCCACGAGGCCATGCAACCCGAGTTCAAACTCTACACAAGTCAGGTCGTCAAAAATGCGAAGGTGCTCGCCTCAGAGCTACTCAAATCAGGCTTCGACGTCGTGACCGGAGGGACCGACAAGCACCTCGTTCTCCTAGATCTACGAAACATTGGCATAACTGGATCCGAGGCCGCTTTGCGTCTCGAAAAAATCGGAATTATCACGAACAAAAACACCGTCCCCGGCGAGACTGGCAAGCCCTGGAACCCATCGGGCTTGAGGCTCGGCACCCCAGCTCTTACCTCCCGAGGTATGACAGAAGCAGATATGGTCAAGATCGCAAAAAAAATAACATCCGAACTTATTCGGTAATTCTCACCTGATTGTTTACTACTACTCGGTTCTCCTCCCGATCAAAAATCAAACTCTGTCTCCATTTTGGCAAAAGTGTTAGTTTCTCTTCTCTCCACTCTCTAGAATTATGCCCTGTCCGCCCTCGATGACCACTAATCATCAAAAATAACTCCTTCGTTGCCTCATCAGCAAAACCATTCACTAGCTGGAGAATCTCATTCCCTGGATCCTCAGTTCGAACATTTGCAACAGCTCTACCCCCATTTTCGAGCACCCACGGCAAGAGACTCTCCTGCAATATCGCCGCAGGCGAGTTAGCACTTCGTTCGAGTTCTTGGTTGTCATACACACCTTTATCATCTTTGTGTTCTCGACAATAATCCAAGTAGTCATGAGCTGCCCTTTGGTCTGGCAAAGGATTATGCGGGAAATACAAATATGCCTTTGAAGCAACCATGCCTATTAGCCCTTGAGGGCACGTCCAAGCAACTATCCCGACGCCTATTCGCATAAGCATCTCATCATTTCCATACCTCCCAAAGATGCTCTCAATATATTCTGCCATCTGCTCTTGCCTGTCATGAGGGGCAACTGCGACTAAGTTCAGATTTTTTACCAGTGCCTGGTCAAGTGTTTGCTTTGGCCGGCCCACTTTGGGATGCACATCACTTGTTATTCCGTACTCCCCTCTTTTCAAATTATCTTTTAGTAATCCAAATGTATGTCTAGCTTTAGCTGCGTAGACAATCTGAGCCTCCTTCATGTCATTCAGCTCATCTGGAGCCCTCTCTCCCAAATTTACACTTCTCAAAACAAATTCTCTTCCAAGTCCCAAACTTTCCAAAGACGCCAAAAGCCTACGATGTTTATGTTCTGCTCCAGATGCAAGTAGCAGCCGCAGTGGTTCTTGTTCACCCATAAAACGATCTCGTTTCGTTTTCGAATATTCTACACAACCCCAAGTTTTTTTGCTACCTGATTTACCAACCAATTTTGATCCTCAATGGCTGTGGCAAAATTACGCTGATCTTCCTGGATTATTAATGTCCTTTCACGATACCTATCCGGAGCAAGGTCAAGCCATTCTCGATTAACCCGTTTCATTGTCAACAAATATTTTTCATCTACTTGTTCAAATGTGCGCAGAGAGCTTGTCGCTCGCCTGATTAACTCTTCGTCACTGAGGGCGAGATATACCAAAACATGTGGCAAAGCAACGCCCGCCCAATCTAGCGCAAGATAAAACTCTCGATACTCCTCAAATTGCTTCCTGCTCATACGCTCTAACTGATAGTTGGTCAGAGCATAACAATAATCCATTTCTGGCGAGACATCCTGAACCAAGCCGCTCGGTCGTATCTCTCTCAACTGCTCATATTTTCGCTCTGCGAACCATTTTTGCGACTCCAGTAGTGACGCTCCAGGATCTTTACCATAACTTTTCTTGAGATGTGGGTTGTTTTCCCAGTCCTCATAGCTTGGAATCATATAAATACTCTTCTCTCTAAACTCTTTCACAATCACGTCCACGGCCGTTGTCTTGCCTGCGCGCATCGAATCAGCCATAACTTCAATTCGCGGCTGTCCCATCGCAACTTCGAGTCTTCGGGGATATACATGTTCTCCAAAATTCAATTTGTGCTCCCTCTTAGTTCTGCCAGCTTCTCTTCAAAAACACCTCTATCCCCAATTTTCTGATCTAATAAATCTGCGGACACCAGATCATTCTCTAAGCAATAACCCCATTCGCCTATCATATCAATGGCCCCGTGACCATAAACTCTAAATAGCTCCTGGACCTCGAGAATGCCCTCGGCAAGTGCCCACAGGGCGGCAAACTCAAATCCCCCAATTCCACTAAATCGTCGCTGTTTTATTTCTACGCCCCGAAAATTATTTGTAAATTTTCTCCATCTCTCCTCTTCCCAGTCACGAATATAGTTGCTTTGCATTGCTTCGCCCATAATTTTCTCCTCCCAAGAGATTACCAACTTGCCTGATCTCGGTCAACTGGATCTATTTAGCAAAAAATGGGGCTAAAGCCGTCACGGCTTCTTTTTGTTTCTCATTTCCATTAACCAAAAGCTTTGTCATCTCCTGTCGCACTCCTTCCTCACCCAAAATCCTAAAAAAATCAGTGCCGTATAGTTCTCTCAAAGCTTTTACCACAACACGACCAGCTCGGTACGGCATATTCTCCTGAAAAAAGCGATTAGGATAATGCCTTTCGTTTATTGAGATTTTGTCGACAGTCGCTATATTCAAATCAAACCCACCAAAGTCCGCAAGCTCGATCGCAAAAAGTAACCCTGACTGGAGAGCTTCAGTCTCAGCTTTATTCCAGCTAGAACTCGCAATTTGTGCCGAAAGCCAAAAGACAAATATATCTGCGGTCTCGCTCGCTAATTCAGCTAAATTTCCCTCTCTTCTTGGTTTGAGTGACTCCACCACTTCATTATTCATTGCATAAATTATGCCAACAGGATTTTCGAGATCTTCCTTTAACATTGATGGTCTAGCGATCAAAAACCCTAGCTGAGCCATAAAGGACGGAGTCAAATATTCGTAATTCCCAAGCTCACTCAGTTTTTCTACACCACCCAGTTTTACGCTCATTACTCCATAATACCTACACATCCAAAACCCATACAACAGCTATAAATATGTCAAAAGAGACCAAAATTAATTTACCAGTCTTTGCTCAACCACCCGCCAAATTTCCTCCGCGACTTCGTCAACCGATTTGCTAGCATCAATTATCACAAATCTCTCCGGCTCAGCTTTTGCTAGCTGTAGATAACCCGCTCTTACTTTTTCATGAAAATCCTTACTTTCCAAGTCTAGGCGATTATTTACATCCGTACTCGCTCTTCTTGCGAGTCCTAGCTCCACCGGTAAATCAAGAAGTAAGGTTAGCTTTGGGGCAATTCCCTTCGTTGACAAGTTGTTTAGATTTTTGACAATCTCAACACCAAAATCTCTGACTATTCCCTGATAAACTATCGAAGAATCTCCAGTTCTATCTGCTATCACCCACTTACCCATTTCGAGAGCCGGAATAATCTGCTCACGATATACCTGAGCTCTTGCCGCCTGAAACAATAAAACTTCTGTGGAATAGGCCATATCCAAACTTTCTTTATCAAGAATTATTTCTCTAATCCGCTCTGAGATTACAGTCCCGCCCGGCTCCCGTGTGATCACAACCTTTTTTCCAATCGCCTCAAGCTTTTCCCTCAGTCTCACAATCTGTGTACTCTTGCCTCCTCCCTCTCCTCCTTCAAACGAAATAAACACGCCTTTTATGTTCATACCACTACACTATAACTCAAAAATACCTTCAAGGCCATATATGTCTGACACATCGAGATCTGCCTTTTGGCTCTCACCACCAGCCATGACTGTCTTCAACCCAACGGCCTTAGCTCCGACGATGTCGATATCTTCATTATCGCCGATATAAACAATCTCACTGGGATCAAGCTCAAGTGCGTTAATTGCTGATAAAAATGGTGCAGAATCTGGCTTTGACCAGTCCTCGTCATAACAATATATTCTCGGCTCAAAGTCTAGATGATTAATCCCCAAAACTTTTAGTTTTCGCTCCACTTGTCTCCCCGTCCCGTTGGAAATGATAAAAAGTTTATATTTCTTCTTTAACTTCTCAATCATCTCAACTAGTCGCTTATCTCTCTCGACCTGTCCCTCAATTGCAAACTCATCAAAAGCCTTCTGATAAATCTCTTCTCCATTTAATCCATAACTCTCAACTGCCTTAGTATTGCCCCCATGCTTGTCTCGTTGCATCAAATGCTCTCGGGAGAACTCGCGCGGGTCTTGTCCCAATTCCTCTGCCGCCCGCTTTGCAACCTCCAAGCTCAGCTTGTTATAAATCTTCGGAGTCATCTTGTAGAGCGTCCCGTCCACATCAAATCCAATCGCCTTAATATTCTTTGCCCACGAGACCTTGACACTCTTCATCTTTTCAAATATACCATACTTAGGGGATCAACCCCTAAGTAGATCAAACTATGCCAGCCAAGAACAGCATCAAGACATACGTCGATAACAGCTACTATCACCTTTACAATCGTGGCGTCGAAAAACGAATTATTTTTCAAGATGAGCAAGACTACAAAGTCTTCCTGTCATATCTCAAATTTTATCTCACCCAACCACTTAGGGGATCAACCCCTAAGTCGTTCCCCTCTCAACAGTTAAAGAATCATACAAAAAACATAAAAATAATAGCCTATTGTTTGATGCCTAATCATTTTCACTTATTCATAAAGCAAGTTGATAGTCACGCAATCAATAATTTTATGCGCTCCTTATCCACGCGCTACTCGATGTATTTCAATAAACGCTACAAAAGAGTCGGACCTTTATTCCAGGGAATCTACAAAGCCGCCTACATTAACAACGAGATGCAGTACCTTTATCTTTCCAAATATATTCATCGCAACCCACTAGATCTACCGGAATATCGGGACGTTTCAAAGCTAATAGAATACCCATACTCAAGCTATCGTAATTTTCTAGGAGTAATTAACCAAAGCTGGGTCTGCCCCGAAGAAATTGTCGAGTACTACTCTAAAGAGAATAATCACACACCGTATCAAGAATTCGTTGAAGATAACCAAACGAGCGCCGAAATATCTACGCTAAAAGATCTTACTCTCGACCATGACTCTTAGGGGATCAACCCCTAAGTATGTCATACTAGATCATTAAGCCGGATCTTGGTGGTATTGTCGACCGCTGATCAGACACTCATAAGCTTTCTGGAGCTCGATCCCAACGTACATCGCGTGCTCAGGATCCTTGACGTAGGCCCAGTCGGAGATCTGCCACAGCACCTCGTGTGGCGTTCGCCCTACAAACTCCTTGATCGCCGGCCCGCCATTTGGCTCGTAGAGAGTCGCTCTCAAAAGTTTCTTGTTCTCCTTGGGTAGTGCCTTTAGCTCGTGCATAATGGCCATGGGAACACCAGTTTTCCAAAGACCTTCTGGGACTTGTCCTTCCTCAGTCAAGTCCACGATCACGTTCCCTCGCTTGTCAAAATCAAAGTGAACAGCCGGTGTATACCCGAGCTCTTTCTCGTACCACTCCATAAGTAGATTTTCGGTCAGCAAAAAATCATCCCCATACATATGCGCAGAGTGAGTAATCATTGTGAGCGCTCCCATCGGATACCCGCCATAATCAGCAATATCCTTTTGCAGTTTGCGTAGTGCAAAGGTGTTCCTTGGCCAACCATGAACCATATCTTGAGAACGAAAATGTGCGGTCAAAAAAAACTTGGAGTCCTGCACCGACCCCAAAATCATAACTAAACAAGGCGTATCACCGCTCTTAGCATTTGACCAATCTAGTTTTGGATCAGTCGTAATCGCAATCATCTTTTTTGAGTCGGGACGATTCTTGAGTAGCTCCTTCATCATCTGAATTTGGTCGACCTCAAAATGCTTTCGCATCCGCCGACCGTAGTTATACGCAACACCCGGCACCTCGCGCTCAGTCATGATCTCAGCGTAATATGCCTCGAGCTCACCGCGCTCAAAGGGCAAATATTCTGGGAAATAAATATCTGTTGGATCCTCGCTCTCGATTACTGCCGTTAAGTTCAAGATTTCCTTTAGCTCATTATCTTTGCTGTAGCGAGTGTGCTTGGGCCGCCCATATTTGTATAGTTCGTTTAGGAGCTTGATCCACGTTTGGGCAACTGTTTTTCCATGAACATAAAAGCCTGTCTGCTCAGACGGCAAGACCTCGACCTTGGGCTCACTCCTGGGGAACTCCTGAGGCTTCTTGGCAAAAGGTTCCTTCTTAAGCTTGGACAGCTCCTCAACTTTGGCAATCAGCTCGTCTTTTGTCCTCCCTCTCAGGTCAATAACTTCGATAGAGTCACGAAACTTTTTAATCGCCTCGTCCGGAATCTCGACCTCGATCTCTCCCCGACCTTTAATTATTTTTCTCTTTTCGTCTATGCCGTTTTTCATAAACATAAGCAGCGAGTGTCCTGACAAAGACATCTCCGATCCCCAGATCACGATTGTCCGAATATTCGGGTTTGCAAACACGTTTCGCATCATCGCGTTTATCCCCTGCGCGCTGTAGAGATTGCCAATGACGTTATAGGGGAGTTTATCAACAATCTTTTCGACGATCCCTCGCTCAGTCCACAGGGTGCAAATGCCTACATGATTACTCGGATCTTTAACCTTGAGAATATCATGATAAAGTTTGGGCCAATCGGCGCTCGGCTTAACTAGCATACGCTGTATCCACAACCATAACACTTACGGCACCCCTCTTCGATCGCAAGCTTATTACCACATTCCGGACAAGAGTCATCATTATCATCTGCCAATCTTCTGGCTTTCTGATTTACCGGCTTACTGACATTCTGATTCACCGATTGTCCGACATTCAGCACCTGCACTTCTCTTGATTTATCACGATAAACCGTAATCCCCTTACATTTAAGATGGCTTGCAAGCATATAAACGTCAAACACGTCCTCGACAGTAGCAGATGATGGTAAGTTGATAGTTTTCGAGACAGCATTGTCTGTGTATTTCTGAAATGCGGCAAGCATCTTGACATGCACACTTGGCTCAATATCCATTGCTGTAACAAATACTTGACGGATATTTTTTGGGATAGAAGCAATCTTTTGCACACTACCACTTCTTGCGATCATGTCCATAAGCTCGCTCGAATAGAGTCCGTTCACGTGCTTGATCGCACGAACCAGATCCTCGTTCACTTCGGGCAAGTTGTACTCACCCATGCTTTTGCGAAAATATGCAAGCGCAAAATGCGGCTCAATTCCACTCGAGGCCCCCGCCATCATCGAGATACTCCCCGTCGGGGCAATCGTTGTCACGGTTGCATTGCGAAAATGTTTGTACCCTTTTTTATCCCAACTAGAGCCCTTAAAATTAGGAAAGCTTCCTTTCTCCCTTCCCAGACTCTCCGATTCCGCGTGGCCAACTTTTTGAACACGCGCCATAACTTGCTCTGCTATTTTTAGTGCTTCTGGACTATTATAGGGGACTCCGAGTTTGACTAGCATGTCCGCAAATCCCATAACTCCGAGGCCTATTTTGCGGTTATCATGAACTGTCTTTGCAACCTGCTTGAGTGGATACTTACAAACTGTGACCACATTATCAAGCATCCTGACCCCAATCCTGGTAGTTTGATCAAGGAGCTCCCAATCGATTTCGTATTTCAAATTTTTGCCTTTCGTTACGTGTGTAGCCAGATTAATCGAGCCCAAATTACAGGCTTCGTATGACAACAGTGGCTGTTCGCCGCACAAATTAACTGTTTCAAGCGGGCCTACGTGAGGCGTTGGGTTTGCCGCCTCGATCTCGTCAATAAATATTAGTCCAGGGTCTCCATTTTTCCAGGCCATCCTTGCCGCCTCTTCCATTAGCCACTTGGCAGAAACCTTGCTTGCTACTTGACCTGTCCTTGGATTAATGAGTTCCCAGTCACGATTCTTCTTGACGGCTTCCATAAACTTATTCGTAATCGCAATCGAATAGTTAATGTGGGGCAAGTTGTATCCAGACTCTTTACAGTGAATAAACTCAACAATGTCAGGATGTGTTACAGGCAAGGTCACCATGTTTCCACTCCTTCGCTTACCTGCTTGCAGATAAATATCACTCGCATCATTAACTAGTTGCATGAGGGCAATTGGCCCGGCCGCTGCCCCAGAAGTTGTCGAGACAATGTCTCCTTTGGGCCGGATATGCCCAAAGTTAAAGCCGACTCCCCCTCCGTATTTCTTGAGAATCGAACTCTCCTTCAGACTCTCAAAAATTCCCTCGATGTTATCTGGCATCGGCATCACAAAACAGTTTGCCAGCTGATTATTCTCAGTTCCAGCGTTCGCAAGAGTTCTCCCTCCTGGGACAAATCGCTGCTCTTGCATAACCTTCGCAAATTCCCCTTCCCACTTTTTGATATCCTTCTTCTCGGCTTTGGCCAAAAATCTCGCCGTTCGCAAAAACATACCCGCAACAGTCTCACGTGGCTCGCCTCGCTCATCCTTGAGTAGATACTTTTCCTTGGCTACTACAAGAGCGTTATACGAAAGTCCGACGTCATCATGTACTCCAAGCGCCCTTTTTGACGCCTCTACCTGTCGCTTCTTTTCGCGATTAATAATATAAGCTTTGGCAGTTTTGTAGTGACCTTTTTCCAAAAGAACCCGCTCAACCATATCACCTATCTCAGCCGAGGACACCACCTTAATTCTCCCGTACTGCTTATCCAAGCGAGCAACTATTTCATCTGCAATTACAAGTGACAACTCATAGTCAGTCCCTCCAACATCCTGAGCTGCGAGAAATATACTGTCGGCAATTTTCCGAGACGCCAGGTCTTGTTTCTTTTCATTCCTCTTTAAAACTTTCATACGTTCTCAATCTTATCCGATTTTGTTGGTAACTTCCACGCTGCCCATTTGCAAGTTGGATAATTCTCGCATCCAAAAAACTTGTAACCTTTCCTGCTCTTCATCTGTTTTACACGACCTCCATCCTCTGGGCAAACTGCACCGAGGATATATTCAACATATGGTTTTGTATACTTACATTCGGGATACCTCGAGCAAGACAAAAACTTGCCGTATTTGCCAGTTCTTATAACAACACTCCCCTCCTTACACTCAGGACAGTTCTCCCCCGTTTCCTCAACCGGAACCTTGACTCTTACCCCTGTATCCTCGACCTGTTTGATCTGTGCAGAAAGTGGCTCCCAAAACTCCCGGACCGTAGGCACCCAATCTTTCCTTCCCTCAGCTATCTCATCCAGATCCTGCTCCATCTTGGCTGTAAACTCATAGGCAAATACTTGACCAAAGTTAGCAATCAAAAAATCCACGACTGCTTCCCCAATCGCCGTGGGGTGGAAACTCTTTTCTTCTTTTGTCACATATCCCCGATCCTGAATCGTCGAGATGATCGCCGCGTACGTTGACGGTCTTCCGATTCCTCGCTTCTCTAGTTCCTTAATAAGTCCCGCCTCGCTGTAGCGTGCTGGTGGATTTGTAAATTTTTGTAATGGGTCAACTTTAATCAAAGAAAGTGGATCTTCCGCACTTAACTCAGGCAAAAATACATCCTCAGCGGTCTTGCCGAGCTTAAGGTAACCATCAAAAAGCAATCTTTTCCCATCCGCTCGCAACTGATACAGTTTATCCTGATCAGGGATAAGGGCTTCGACCAAGATGCTAGTTTTATCGTATCTAGCATCCGCCATCTGACACTGCAAAAATCTTGTCCGAATCAGTTCATACAATTTTTGATGCCGAGAAGTTATCCCGCTCCCCGCAAGTTCGCTCCCGGACCGAGTAGCGCTAGTTGGCCTGATCGCTTCATGGGCTTCCTGCGCGCTTGCGGACTTTGTCTTGTATGCTCGTGCCTTATCGGGCAAATACTCTTTTCCAAAAGTTTGCTCGATATACTCCCTCGCCATTTTTACCGCTTCCTCGGCCAAGTGATACGAATCAGTACGGTGATAAGTAATAAAACCATTCTCATACAAGGACTGCGCGATCTGCATCGTCATCTTCGCGCTCCAGCCAAAGGTATTTGATCCGGCTCTTTGTAAAAGCGAAGTAGTAAAAGGAGGAAAAGGTGAGCTTTTCTGCTCTTGACTCGTAACTGAGGATACTTTGTAAGTTGCTTTATTGAGATGTTCGACTACTTCTTTGGCGGTTTCTTCGTTATCAATGCTCGCGGTCTTACCCGCAATCTTTATTAGCTGAACTCGGAGCTGCTCAGACTTATCATGCTTGAGGTCAACATATATCTCCCAGTACTCGGCAGGGACAAACGCCAAGATTTCTCGCTCACGCTCCACAATGAGCCTGACTGCAACCGATTGCACGCGGCCCGCCGACAACCCCCGCCTAACCTTTTTCCACAAAACAGGAGACACAGAATATCCAACTAGTCGGTCAAGCACTCGGCGAGCTTGCTGGGCGTTAACTAGCTCAATATTGACCTCACCTGGTTTTTTTAGTGCAGCCTCAATTGCGCTTTTTGTGATTTCATGAAATGTCACCCGCCGAAAATCGTGCTTACCTAGAAGGTGCTGGACATGATACGCAATTGCCTCACCCTCTCGATCAGGGTCAGTTGCCAAATATACGACTTTTGCACTCTTTGCAATTCGCTTAAGATCCGCAACTCGAGCCTTTTTCTTTGAGAGCACTTCATACTGGGGCTCAAAATTGTGTTCTATATCAATTGCTAGACCCCCGCCTTTTTCCGGCAGATCACGCACATGCCCCATCGAGGCCTCGATTTTAAAACCACCCCCCAAAAACTTGGCAAGTGTCTTAGCTTTTGTTGGAGACTCGACGATTACCAAATCCATAGTGTCTACCTTATCACACCTTCTAGCTCTCGACTCACCTGCTCAACCACTCTCTTCAAACTCTCAGATTCCTGTGCGTCAAACTCCTCTAGGCTGTACACAACTCCAGGCACTCCTTTGTTCCCGCGTACCTCGCGGTTTTCTATACCTACACGCACATTCCAAAATTGATCGGTCCCGAGTTTTTCCTCAATCGACAATAGTCCGCGGTGGATTTGCGGTCCCTTGCCAAACATTATTTTGTATTTGCCAAGCGGAATATCTAGGTCGTCATGCACGACATAAATATCTTGGTTTTCAATTTTGTAAAAATTCTTGATCGCTGCAACTGCCTTGCCACTTTCATTCATAAAAGTAAAGGGCTTAGCCAAAATAAACTCATTCGTCTGTAGTATCTCCGCATGAAACTTGCTAGATAACTGATACTTATTACCTTCTACGGAACCAGCAAGTTTATCCAGCACCACAAACCCCACATTGTGTCTTGTGTTTTCGTATTTTTCACCAGGATTTCCAAGGCCTACAATTAGCTTCATAGTGTTCAAGTATAGCTCAACTCCCTTATTAAATCTTCTGGATTATACACCGGGATCCCGCCAGAACGGATAATCTCAACCGAGCCGTGGTAGCTAGATTGGGTGACAGGACCAGGTACAACATAGACATTTCGGCCTAGATCAGCCGCTGCCGCAACCGTAGTTTTAACCCCACTTTTGACCGGCGACTCAACGACAAGTACAACCTCAGCTAGCCTCACCATAACCGCGTCACGCTCCTTAAATTTTTCTGGAGTTGCCTTGACTCCATTTGCATACTGGCTGACGAGTAGTCCATTCGCTTCTAGTATTCTCTTTTTCAATCTTTCGTGCTCGGGAGGGTAACATAGGTCCAGGCCATGAGCCAAGACCGCAATCGTTTTCCCGCCTTGATTCAGACATGTTTCATGCGCGATCTTATCAATCCCCCTCGCCAGTCCAGAGACTATACACCACTCCTCCTCAACAAGCTTTTTTACAAAACTCTTGGTCATGAGCTCGCCATACGGACTCATTGATCTAGTCCCCACGACCAGTATTCGCCGCATCGCAAAACAATCACTATTCCCTAGTAGGTGCAAATCTCCCACACCATTAATAATATCACCGACCTCCCCCCGGAGTATCTTGCTCAACGGGAGGAGGACGGTGCGGTAATAATTGTGGGTCTCTCGCAACTTGTTCAAGTGTAATCACAGCCTCCTGACACATGCCTACCCTCAAAATTGCCGCAGCTACAGCTCGTAACTCAGCATGAGGAGGCAAGTTCATAAATACTGATCTCATCTCGCCTCTACATTCACACGCTCGACACATTTTTTCCTCCTAATAACAAAAAACCCGCTTGTTTGCGGGTTTGGGTATTTATAATTTTACTTATTTGTCTACGCCAGACCCGCTCCTTTGGTAAGGGGTTTAATATTAAAGCAGGTAATATTACTGCGGTAGATACTCATTACCAAGAATATTAGCAAATTGGCAAAAGAGGTCAATATAACAAAGTAGATCAGTTCGCGTACCAAATTACTTAATATTGGGAGGCAAATCAAGATTGGTCATGGCGCGCAAACGATCGATAGTAGGTCCAGGGAGCATCCACATGAGAGATTCTGCCTCGTGTCTCGCACGTGGAGGAATGTGTGTAGGCCTAATAAATCCTGACTTTTTTGGTCTCCCGTATACCATCTCTCTTGCCGCTCTCATTTCTTCTCGCTGTAGTGCTTCGACTGTGTACTTCACGTTCCGCCTCCTTCTACAGGATTTTTATCTCTAGGCAACATAAATCTCATACTCTCTATCTCTAGCTTTTCTCTTTCACTAAAGAAAAATGGATTCCGATGTGTTTCAACCACTCTGGTCCTGGGAACTCTCTCGATTTCACGTAAAACTTTTTTTAGTCTTAATTTGAGCGGTCTTGCTGGAGTTTGCTCATGATTCATGGTCATAAAAATAAGTATATCTTTTCGCTAAATTGATTTCAACGTCAAATAATTGTGCCTGGTTCTTTGCCTGTTACTTCAACAGCTTTTTGCAGTAGTACAATCTGACCATGGATGCACATGTCTTCGCCAGCAGTTTCTGCCAGCTTCACAGCGTCCGGGATCGAAGAGTTAGCCACTCTTGCAATCCAATAGTCCATATGGGTATCACATTTCTCACACATACTTTCTCACCTCCTTCCCAATCAACTGAGCAAGTATTTTGATTCCCTGATTTATCTCCTCTGGACTAGCTGTGGCAAAGCTTAGTCGCAAACTTGAGGATTGTTCTCTCGCAGGACGGAAAATATACCCTGGCACAAATGCTACATTGGCTACCAAAGCCTGTTCATACAACTCGGCTGTATCTATCTGTTCTGGTAGCGTGACCCATACAAACATGCCGCCCTGTGGCCTACTCCACGTCACCCTGGCTGGCATATTCTTTTTCAGAGCACCCAGCATGATCCGCGCTTTTCTCCCGTAGTACTTTCGGATCCGCTCTAAATGTACGTCAAAGCGTGGATCAGATAATACTTGCTCCGCTATAGACTGGGTCAATGCACTAGTGCACAAATCCATGCCAGTCTTGACACGTGTCAGTGCGGCAATTAAAGATTCTTCTGCGACTACAATCCCTAGGCGAAGTGCTGGTCCGACAATCTTGGATAGAGATGTTATATAAACCACGTTACGAGTCTGTGCTGCAGTAATTGGACGCGGTGGGCGACGACCAAAGTATAGCTGGCTATATGGGTCATCCTCTATTAGGATTGTCTCGCCCTGCTTGAACATCTCTCCTATCACTTGCCGCTCTATCTGCGTGAGAGTATTACCCGTGGGATTCGCGAATGTCGGCACCACATATGCGAGCTTAGCGCCGCTCAAGCTCTTGGGTTTTTTCCAGTCTACTGCCTTATATTTAGGTGCATACGCAGAAAATGCATATATAGCTACAAAGTAAGTTGGATCCTCAGTCAAAACTGTGTCTCCAGAATTTAGAAATGTCCTCCCAATCAAATCTATCGCTTGCTGTGACCCACTCGTAATCAAAATATTCTCTTGTGTCACCTCTCGTCCCCAGTCAGCTGTAAACCGCTCCGCTAGCACCTGTCTAAAGGACAGGCTTCCTTGAGCAGAGCTGTACTGG
>CAZDRB010000004.1:0-24975 GCA_964507925.1 uncultured Pseudomonadales bacterium | reverse complement strand
CAAGAATTAAACTTGTTTAGATAAAATCTATAGTTACGGATCGTAAAAGGCGATACCTGACGCTCAATCATGAGGTACTCGAGGTACTCCTCAATGCAAGCCGAGAGTGTGGGAGTTTTAGAGTTAGCAGTCATGCTATTTCAACTGCCAAACATCGAGAATAAAAATTGGTAAGGATATATCCGTCTTTTTTGCACATACACACCAATAGCACACTATTTAAAGATAAGTATATATCCTATAGTCATATATATACTAATCCTATAGTTAACAGGGTAGGGGAGATAGAAAAATTACCCTGATCTTGTTATCATTGTGCGACATAAATAGCATGGAGTCAAGCTTGCAGTGTAAGGTAAAATGATAATATGAAAAGTGACTTACTCATGGTCTATATTACCTGTGACAGCGTAAAACAAGCCGAATCCATCGGTAAGCACCTCCTAGGGAAGTTGTTTTAATAGCTAAAACCAGGGAGTCGCGATACGCCGACTTAGAAGCCGAAGTGTGCAAGGTCCATACCTACGACGTCCCGTGCATTATAGCCATTCCTACCGCCCACGTATCCCAAGGGTACTATGATTGGCTAGTAGACGAGCTTAACTACGATCCAACTGATTCTAAATAGAGTTTTCCCTGGTATTTCCTTGTTGCCACCAGATCACGAGGCCGTAGAATCGATTGTACAGCTCGTTTCCAGGCATAGATGATCAGTTAGTCGGTGCAAAATGGCTGTTTTTTACGGGTTTGCTTCGGAAAGGGTCATTTTGGGGGAGCGCGGGAGATAGGGGAAGATTAAACATACAAATGGCGGGGAAAGGGCAATTAACCGGCAATTCCAAAATATAAATTGCAAAATCTAAATTTATCCCGCCCCCTATCGAATCTAGGTATTATGTCGTAAAAGATATATTGTGCGACGTACTAGATTATCACTTCTCTGCAGGTAGACATACCTCGATAGGGGTGCACGGGCCTACATGGCTAATAGCGCCCGAATTAAGGCAGCTCCCACCCTTCGTTACCATTAATCCGTCCAAATTTATCTACCTTTTTACGCACTTCCTCCTCTACCAGATGTAACATCTGGAAGTACCTAGCACTACCCGAGGTGGAATGACAAACTATACCCGCCTAGGCTCGCCTCGGCGAGGCTGGTCAAACTATATCAAACCTGTTCACATAAGTTGTGCAAAGGTCGGATACTTTTTATCCACATTTGTGAAAAGTTATAGGACTATTCGTGAAAAGCCTATAATTATTATAGGATAATTCCAGAATCTCCTCTCTCCCCCCTCCCCCCTTGCCCGACTATCAAAATCAGATTTGCAAAACGGCTGAATAAGCAGTCTGTGCAACATCTGAGTTGATGGCGGGTTGCCCGACCACAAAAAAATTATCTCATCCACCTACTCATCACTGCATAGCTTACAACCGCAAAAACAATCAAAGCAAAGCCCAAATATTCCTGAATGGTGCGCTGAAACAATCTGCCCTCCAGGTCGTGCTGAAACAAGCCAAGAGTGACATACATCCCCATCGCAAGCACTATACTTGCCAGGGGTACGTCGATCTGCCAGAACGACAGCGCGATCGCCATCTCGGCAAGTATCGTCGCCCCAACCAGTCCATAATAAAACTCTTTCTTGACTGTACTCGAGGCAACATACGACCACGCCCCCTGCCAAAGTATTGGCAAGGACGTCGCAAAAACTAGTAGTCCCACAACCCCTGCTGACGGGCGAAGCGAAAACACCACGTGGTACAAAAACACGCTCGTTAAAATAGAAAGCAAAAATCCGACTACCCTAGCAGCTCTCAGTAATTGAATAGTTCGGATTGAGGCTACGGCAAAGATATTGGCAGTCAATAGTAGCGCATACATCGAAACAGTGAACATGCCTACAACCACCGTCCTGGTCCCAGCAGACTGTGGCAATAAAAAATAAAACAACGCAACAGCAACCGGATACATGGTCGGCAAGATCAAGTTGACTACCCAGTTAATCCCCCGCAGATCCTTTAGTAGTGACCACGCGGTGAGTAGGTATGCTGCGATTGCAAAAAACAAGATCGCGCTATAGCGTGACTCAACCGGCAACCGTTGAACAATAAGAAGTCCAATCGACAACAACACCGAAACCAGCAAAAATTTACGCCTCTTCGAGAGAGTAATTTTATTGATCGATGCTCGCCTTTTATCCCCAATTAGCATACACTCCTTGTACGTCGTCATACTGCGAAACTGCGCTCAAAAAGCTCTCAATCCGGCTCGAATCTGCAACCTCGACCGTGGCCTTGGGACGATACCCGAGACTCCCCTCCGCCACAATCCCCTCACGATCAAGGTGTTCAATCACTCGGTGCAACGACTCAGGGTTTGTATAAATCGTGAGCTCACCCTCCTGATCCACTACATCAATCACACCGTAATCAATAAGCTCAAGCTCTGCTTCCTCGTCCAACTTGGCGCGTGTCGTAACTATCCCCACCCGCTCAAACATATGGGCAACACTCCCTTGTGATCCCATCACTCCCCCATTCTTCTCGATCAATACTCGTAGTTCAGCGACCGTTCGGTTGCGATTGTCACTCACCGCCTCGATCAAAACCAAAACTTGATCAGGTCCAAAAGCCTCGATCAAAAGCTCTGCAAGCTCTTCTCCCTCTCCCTTGTGCATCCCGCGTTCGATTGCGCGGTCAATTTTCTCCTTTGGCATATTCACACTGCGAGCACGGTCCATCGCCAGTCGGAGCGAAAAATTAGTCTCAGGAGAGCCGACCCCCCCACCTAGCTTGACCGCGATCGTAATTGCCTTTGCCATTTTGGTAAAAACCGATCCCTTGACTGCGTCGTTGACTGCTTTTTTGTGTTTGATAGTACTCCACTTACTGTGTCCAGACATAGCTACATTCTACACCAAAGAGCTAGGCCTCTCCCACACGGATACTTATTGACAAAAACACAGTTTGTCTCGATAATGAGCCGATCAATGAATAGATTACAAGATCAAGCAATCAAGGCCGCACTAGCAAGCGACTGGGAAACTGCCGTCGAATATAATCTCGAAATTCTAGCGGGCGACACTGACAACATTCCCGCCCTCAACCGACTCGGTCATGCCTACACCGAACTAGGCCAAAAAGACGCCGCCAAAAACGCCTATCAACAAGTACTTGCAATCGACAAATACGACACTATCGCAACCAAAAATCTCAAGGTGCTCCCCCATCAAAAAAACACTTCAAATAGCATCACCTTGATCGAGGAAGACTTTATCGAGCTTCCTGGCATCACCAAAAGTTCGACTTTGATTAAGGTAGCCAGTCGCGAGACTCTCCTCTCGCTCTGTTGCAAGCAGTCTCTCAAGCTTTCTCCCCGAACCCGCTTAGTCGCAGTCACGACCGAGGACAATACCTACATCGGCTCCCTGCCAGACGATCTCTCCCGCAAGTTGCAAGATCTGCTCAAGCAAGGATATTGTTTCTCGGCATGCCTCAAAGGGGCAACCGACAACTCAGCAACTATATTCCTCCGCGAACTCAAACGACCCAAAAGGCCCTCAGCGACCCCATCCTTCTCCCGGTACACAACACCCCCACGACGAAGAAAGTTAAAATAACTCCCGTGCATCTACTCCCACTCTAATCACTACTTCTGCCCGATACTCCTCAACCGAGCTCTCGACCTTGGACTTTTCTAGACCAAACAGCGTCTCAAAGATATAACTTAGTTCCTCTCCTTTCTCCGCGCTCCCCACTATCCACTCACTTTTTTCTAGTTTTTCGGTACTATTTCCCGACCTAACCATAACCACGTCTAGTCCCAGATTATTCAAAAAATCCGCAAAATCGCTCCCTAGTCCGTTCTCCCCGCTTTCGTTGATTACCGCAACCGTTGTCCCAGATGCTCCAATCCCCCAGTCAAATAATCTCGTCCCCACATACTCTTGTAGCCGCTCCGGTTGATAAGTATTGTCTACAATCACTCCGGCGCGAAGTAGCTCCTCTTCGTCAATCTCACGATAGCTATACCCCAAGCTCCTCAGCCACAAATAAGCGGTGTCTAGCCGACTCAAGGAGCTCTCAGGCTCGCCCATCCTGAGGGTATGGCGCAAGAGCTCACCAATAATTCTTGCCTTACTCACTTTTCGTTCACCCTCGGTCACGATATACCCAGGTATCGGAATCTTCATAAAGCCCTGGATTTTCTTGCGGGCAAACTCTCCCCCCTCGCCTTGATAATTTCCTAATTTGTACAAAGAAGATATCGCATACTCTCCCTTGCTTCTAGATTTGATCGCGAGCTCAGTCGGAAAAGGCAAAACCAAAATTGCTTTTTCGACCGGATCAAATGATACAAAACTAACACCAAATTCTGGGGCAATCATCGCCATGTTAAAACGATAGCTGGGATGATTAACAACCTGGGATTTTTGCCACATCGAGGCAAGTATTCCCACGCTTATCAAACCCAACACCAAAACAAGTAGTCTTTTTGCCCACATTCCTTCATGCTAACACATCTAGTAGAATACGCCTCATGAAGCTTTCTGCTTTTGACTACGATCTACCATCCAAGCTCATCGCTCAAGAACCAGCCGTCCCTCGCGACCATGCACGCCTCATGCTCGTCGACCGCGAGACTGGCTCCATCTCCCACCACCATATCTACGACCTCCCGAGTCTTATCCCCAAAAACTACCGAGTCATAGCCAACAACACACAGGTCTTCCCGGCCCGTATTTTTGGACACAAACTAACCGGGGGCAAGGTCGAGATCCTTCTTCTGGAGTCACTAGGTCAAAGTACATACAAATGCATCGTCAAACCTGGCATGAAACCTGGGACCATCATCTCGTTTACGCCTGACTTGCAAGGCAAAGTGGCTAGAGTGGAGAACTACGAACACACGCTCAAGTTCAGCCAGGACGAGAGTAAGCTGCGCACAACGCTTTCCAAAATTGGCACTATGCCAACCCCTCCATACATCAAAAAACTTCTCTCCGACCCGGGCGAGTACCAAACAGTCTATGCCAAGTCAGGTTTTTCTGCTGCCGCCCCGACGGCAGGGTTACACTTTACTCCCGAACTTCTTGCAAAAATCAAAGAAAATCACTCATGGCAAGAAATCACACTCAACGTCGGGCTCGGCACTTTTCTCCCCGTCAAGGCCGACAATATTCTAGAACACAAAATGCACTCCGAGTCCTATACCATTCCCCCAACCATAAACCATAAACTATCTGCTGCTAACGAAAAAACCCTCGCGATAGGCACAACTACCCTTCGCGCGCTCGAGTCTTGTCCCGACCTCACTCCCGGCGACTACTCAACATCGATTTTTATCTACCCTCCCTACCAGTTTCGGGTTGTCAACGCACTCTTGACCAACTTTCACTTGCCAGGGAGCACTCTCCTGATGCTCGTTTCTGCTTTCTGTTCTGCTCCAAATTCAGAGGAAAAATTTACTACTTTCGCCTCCTCTCTCCTCGGACGTAGCTACCGCGAGGCGATCCTCCACAACTACCGCTTCTTTTCCTTCGGCGACGCAATGCTAATTATTTAGAACGACTATGACGCTTAAGGTGGACAACTACTGGGGTGCCATATTTTTCCCATAATTCTCTATTCATATACTCAACCTTATTTTTATAGTTTAGTACCCACAAACATTCCTCACTTGGCACACACACCGACACAACCTGTGGAGGAGAAGGATAAAGCGGGTCTTCCAAAATTACAAAACCACCTTTCCACACCTTTTGAGCCGCCTCTTCAGGCATCAATGTCGCAACCGCAACAGCCTCTAACTGATCAGACGTTGGCTCGTCCGCTCCAGAAATTCGAATGTGTATATCAGTCTTATCTTTTAGAGACTGTATTGTCGCAACCTTTGCTCCATACTGGATGGCGACGCCAAGCAAGTCCTGATATATTTCTCTATCGTTATGTACTCCAAGCTGAGTTTGAGGAGGAATGGCTGACAAATCCAAAAAACCGTAGTAGCCATTGCTGTAGCCAGTCTCGGAGATAGTCATTATTCCCGAATAAGGTAGTGTGTGATTTGGATTTCTTATCGCTAAAGCTCGAAATTCTATTGTTCCTGGCTCGCTCTCCCATGTGATTTTTTGACCTGCGGAAGCCTCTACTACCCTCCCTAGTCCATACGGATGCCGTTCATCACGATCTAGAATCGACTGAGCAGCTTCTTGGCTTGGATATGGCGCCATATTTGATCTCCTTAGTAAGAATATTCCCACAAACATTATCTCACCAGTGTCAATATATATTTACTACGAGACTATCAAACACTCCAACACCTTCTGCATTTCTTCATTCTTCGACTCAAAGCTCACGCGCTTCCCGTTCCTCGGATGACTAAACTCCAGCTTCTGAGCTTGGAGCATAACTCTCCCCGCCCATTTACGATCCTCGCGGCTGCGCTTACGCCCCGCATAATCTGGGTCACCCACGATCGGGTGCCCCACTTGCCTCGCGTGTACCCGTATCTGGTGAGTGCGACCAGTTCTGGGGAAAAAGCGCACCAGCGAAAATCCCGTATAGCCCCGGTCATCAACCTTAAGATCGCGCGGGAAGATCCACGTCTTGTAGCTCTCCTCGACTTTGTACAAGGTCACGCTCTCCCGGCCGCCATCTCGCACCCCAAACTTTTTCCGGTCATCACGCCTCCTCCCAATCGGCAGCGAGATCTCACCCTCCCTCGTCTGCCACAACCCGTGGGTAAGCGCAAGATACTCCTTAGCTACCTCGCGCTCCTTAAACTGCCGCAGAAGCTCGTTAAAAGCCTCAGGCGTCTTAGCCATGACCATGACCCCGCTCGTCTCCCGGTCAAGTCGGTGCACTAGCCCACTTCGCTCCCGAAAATACTGACTTTCCTCGCCTGTAAATTGTGAATTAGAAATTGTAAATTTTTCATCATACCAGTCCTGCAGCGTTTGCTCTTTAATTGTCTCGGCTCGGTTACACACCACTCCCGAAGGCTTGTCTATCACAACAATCTCACTGTCTTCAAACAATATAGGTATCTCCATACTTACCCGATCACTTGCTCTTTTTCTTGGCACAATCCAGACACATATCCGCCGTCGGGTCGATCTTGAGGCGGTCGGTGTCTATCATCTTGCCACAACTTGTACACTTGCCATAAGTCCCCTCGTCTATTCGCTTCATTGCCTGCCTAACTCGAGTTAGTGCCCCACTCGTCTCCTCAGATAAAGCGGCAGACTGGGCATGGCCAAACTGCTCGGCTGCCTCAGTATCGTCACTTGCGTTATCGTTCAACCTGCTCGAGTCGGCAAAGGGATCTTCTTTGGCAAGAGCGCTTTTGCGGTGTAGTAGGTCTTTTTCTAGTTTCTTAAGATAATCCCAGACTGGCTGCAAAATGTTTCGTGGATACTGCATACTTACCTTCTCCTTTTACGTAGTTTTTGTAACCAAGCAATCTTCTTCTCTTTGAGCTTATCCCACATACTCCCCTCTCGTCTACCCATCCGACGCTTTATCAGGGCTAAGCCGAGGGCAATCAAAATCACACCCACGATAGTCTCAACCGGCACTCTCCCAAAAACCAAGTATCTCGATTTATCCACTAGTCCAAGCACAATCGAGTACAAGCCAAGTAGAGCTACAAACATAAGCGCCGCAAGTCCTGGCGTCGCCATGCTTGATTCGCCTTTATACCAGGTGTAAAAACGAAAGTTTTTTCTCACCCGAGACACAATCAAAAAGCTAATTACTGCCCAGATTATCACCCACAAATCAACTGGAAAAGTCTTTACAACCTCCCCTGGATATAGAACTCCCCAGCTTACCTCTCTACCTGGATTACTTCCATTAAGTAGGCCGCCGATCCCACCAAAAATCATGACCAAAGAAAGTAAAACCACATAAGCATCAAACACTTTGCCCTGTTCCCATTTATGGTTTCTCCCAAAAAGCCAAACCACAGCTGTCGCCCCGACTAATCCAGAGACAAAAGATACTCCTGGGAACGCGAGGACCGCGAGCGAGCGGTAAAGGCTCCCCATCTCCTCAAAATGCAAAATCACATAGCCAATCCGGCCAAAAACTGCAAAGAAGAAGGCTGTCAAGAAAAATCCATCAAACAAATTGATCTCGTCCCAGTGCTCGTCGCGCCCCATCTTCCACCACCAGTACAGGCCTAGGAACAAGCCAAGAGACAAAAAAACGCCGTATGAATAAATCTTAATCGGCCCAATACTTAGCAAAATTGGCAACATAATTACTGTTCTCCTATCAGCTATCTTACTATATACTAATCCCTATGTTGTCCATCAGTCACGCCGCAGTTGGCGCCTTTATCGCAGTCAAAGTTGCAAATCCAGCTCTCGCCGTCCCCCTCATTCTCCTCTCGCACTACCTCGCCGACGCCGTTCCCCATTGGGACGCAGGCACGGGCCTGAGCAAAGGGGGCAAATCCCCCTCGCTCGCCGTCAAACACGAAATTGTCGATCTGGCACTCGCAGCAGTCCTAGTTCTGGCCATGTTCCCGCTTAGCTCGCCTCTCGATCTCTCTTCACCTCAAATCTGGGGGGCTTTTCTTGCGCTCATTCCTGACATACTGGAAGCTCCGCGCAACTTTCTCAAATACGAGCCATCCTGGCTCGCTCCTCTCAACCGCTTCCACCACTCCTTCCACCACTCAATTCCCCGCATGCTCGACGGCCTGACGCCACAAATTCTCTTAATTATCTGTCTCTGGATTTTCCGCTAGATTTATTTTCTTCGTCCAGAATATGGATAATAATCAATGCCCAAATCTTCGTAAAACTTCATTACTTCTAGTTCCAAACCAGCAAGTATCAAGCTCTCATCTACGCCTCCAATTTGCGAATCTGGATCATCTGGAGATCGGAACTTAGAACCTGGGTCATTTTCTAACTGAGGCAAATTGTAATAAGCAGCACCATTAATAGAGAGATCGCGAAGAGCAGCTTTTGTGTACTTATTCATATTTTAATTTTTTAATAATTTCTGCTAAAAATTTGATGTTCCTAGATAATTTTTCAATTTGGTCTGCCTGACGAATTGAGCAGTCTTTTCTCCTTGTGTTAGCCGCTTTAAGAAAAGCATTCCGCACCATACTTATTTCTATAAACGTTAGATCTCTATTCTTTGATTTTGCAGATTCAACCATTATTTGGAGCATTACAGCTGCTCCCCATATCTGGTGCAAAGATGAATCCGAATTAAGGTATTCTTTATAGCCCCTTTTTCTCACATATCCCAGACCAAAAAGATTACCAGACCATTCCTCAATTATGCTTCTTATGTCTTTGGGCAATGAAGATATTTCATCCAATTTTTCAGCTAAACGATCATTTTTTGTTGATGATTCTCTAGAGTCAATCCTTGGATCTGGCTCAGTGCATTTTGGCAAAGAATCATAGCGCCTTCCTCTCAAGTTATCTTTAACACCAGAAAGTCTCAAGGTTCGTTCCAACCTTGCTCTTATTCTCGCTTGAAGCAAATCTCTAATTTTGTTGTCACTCAATCTCATGTTCTCTGGTATTTGAGAAAGATCCATTCTTACTATTTCCTCATGCGCTTTCCCTAAATACACAGCAACATTTTTTCTACCGGAACTTTGACGCAAATAATAATCGAGCACTTGGGCACTTACAATATTTGAGATATTTATTAGATCATCAAACATTCTTTTTGATCTTATATCATAGCTTTTGGGATCTTTCTTTCTATCTGCAGCTGCAAGTCCAATATTCACCAGTAATTCCTGTGAATTCGCAACATCAAAAAATCTAGCAACTTCATCCAAATCATCCGTTCCTCTTGCGTTTGCTAAAAATACAGCTAGATGCCCAATCACGACTTCACTAGACATCCTATCCAGCACATCAGAGGCTAAGTACTTCTCAATAACAACTGGATCTGTAAAACTAAAAATTGGGTCATCTATAGGAATTTTTCTCTCCTCGGCTATTTTTTCATTACCGCGCACTCATGAATGTTTGAATCTTTTCCCTCTATCAAAAAATACCAGTTTCTAGGCTTAGATATCTCTGGCACAATTTCATCTTGAAAATACCTCGCCGCCTGTTCTGAAAAATGCTCGGCTGAAACAACAGAGAGAAACCTTCCGTCTCTTTCAATCCTAAAAAGTGTGGCATGTCCATTCAGCTCCTGTTCCCATAGATTTATACCAGTTAGTTCATTATTTTTCATAATATTTATTGCCCTACTTAATTATTTTCGCTAAAACAGCTAACTTTTAGACACTTTTTTGCAGGATACTTGATCACACATCAGTATATTATAAGACATTTGCCAATAATTGTGAAATCCGCGCTTCCTTATGCGCCGAATTACAGATTATGAATTACGTGGAGTTGATGATATTCCTCAGGCTAAACGTCAAAAAGCAAATTCTCTAATTCTTAAAGCGAACATCAGAAAACACCCTTTGCTGAACAATGTATTAACTACCAAAGTTGATCAAACTTTGCCTTACGGTAAGACCTAAAGCTACAAAACAGGGAGAGTTTTCAAAATTATTAGTTACTGGTGCCTGGGGAGAGACTCGAACTCTCAAGGTCATTACAACCACGAGTTTTTGAGACTCGCGCGTATACCATTCCGCCACCCAGGCTTAAAAACTATTTTATCATTACCTACTCTTGTCCACGCCATAAAACCTAACGCGCTCGCCCTTGAACCTCAGGTCAATCGTCCGGAGTGCCCCGTTTCTGTGCTTGGCCACGTTGAGCTTGATATTGGACAAGTCCTCAACATCCTCACGGTACAAGAACATGACAACGTCCGCGTCTTGCTCAATCGATCCAGATTCGCGAAGGTCAGATAGCTGCGGCGAGCTCCCAGATCCGCGGTGCTCGATCGAGCGGGATAGCTGCGACAAGGCAAGTACTGGCACCTTGAGCTCGCGCGCCAAGTTCTTGAGTCCCTGGGAGATCTCAGCCACTTCCTGGACTCTATTCTCGAGATTCCTCCCCTTCACCAACTGGAGATAGTCGACAACAATTAGTCCCACGTTATGCTCCGACTTGAGTCTCCTTGCCTTCGTTCTCATCTCAAGTACCGAGATACCTGGCGTATCATCAATAAATAATGGTGCCTCAGCCAGTACCCCCATCGCACCAGATAGTTTCTCAAAGTCGGTGGAGGTAAGTTTGCCAGTTTTTAGCCTCCAGGCGTCAATATCGGCTTCTGCAACAAGCATACGATCCACCAGTTCCTCTTTGCTCATTTCAAGAGAAAATATCCCGACCGGTACTTTGTCCACTACACTCGCATGCTGAGCAATATTGAGGGAAAACGCGGTTTTTCCCATTCCCGGCCTCGCTGCTAAGATCAAAAGATTGGAGTCTTGCATTCCAGCCAGACAATTGTCCAGGTCATTAAATCCAGTCGAGACCCCTCGGAGTGATCCAGACTTTTTTGACAGCTCGTCAAGGCGGTCAAAGCTCTCGGCCAGAACATTTCGAATCGGCAAAAAGCCTTGCCTCATGCTCGCTTGCGAAAGTGAAAATACCTTCTGCTCTGCTTGGTCAAGAATCGTCGAGACATCGCTCCCTTCATCAAAGGACATCTCGATCATGCTTGAGGAGTCAGAAATCAGCCTACGCCTGGTGTAATAACCCTGGATAATCTCGCCGTAATGCTTGATGTTGGCAGAACTTGGCACCCCCTCAACTAAGGTCGAGATATAGCTCACTCCGCCAACCTGAGCCAGGAGCTTAAGCGCCTTTAGCTTTTGCGGCAAAGTCACAAGATCAATTGGCTCACGTGCTTCAAACAAGGCAACCATCGCCCGATAAATATCGCCGTGCTTGGCTTGATAAAAATGTTCTGGCTGCAAAAACTCCGAAACCTGAACTATCGCGTCGCGGTCCAATAGGATCGATCCCAGGACACTTCGCTCTGCCTCGTCGCTATGGGGAGGAACTTTGCTTACCGCCATATTTCTACTCAAACACAATGACTTCGGTTAAATCTTCGGGGAGCGCGAGCTTGCTCAGGCTCAAACTCTTTACACTCCTTGATCCGTGATCATAGTCTTGAACAAACTTTTTTGCTCCATCCTTGAAAGGCAAAACATAATAAGGCTCGAGTTTTGTCAAAACCTCAATCACGGTCTTGGTCTCACCTCCCTCAACTGGGACTATCGCAACATCAACATTTTCTAGCTCGGAGAGGTTTTTCTCGCTCAGTGGCTTGCTTAGGCGATCAACAAACAAAACTCTCACTTCCTCAGCCTGGATGACATAAGCAGTTGTTTCTTCTGTCTTATAACCAAAAACAGAGATCCCCTCTACTTCGTACTCGCCGGGGGCAGTAATATAAAAATCCTCGCCACCATTTTTGTGAGACATGGTTAGCTTGTCTGACTCGAGGGTCACAGTCCCACGCTTGGTTTTTAACTTAAAATTATTTTTGCCCAAATACGTTATCTCCATGCCTCTATTCTAGCACAGCCGTATCAACCATTGACATTAAAATCATCCCCTATTAGACTATGGCCAAGATGAAAATCAAAAAAGAAGCCACTGTAGCTGTAATTATAGGGTTGATCATTGCGCTCGTTGTCACAGGCGGAGTACTTAGAGCTAGGACCGCACTCAACACGCTCGCCCTACCAACCAAAGAATCACTCAAAAATACTTTTGGTTCAAAGTCTGATAGCTCCGAAAAGTCAGGATTATTCCTCGAACTTACAACCCCCGACAACACCGTCTCCTCAGAACCAGAAATGACTCTTTCTGGCAAAACCCTCCCTGGCACCTACATCGCAATTCTTGGAGAAAAGGCTGAATATCTTATAGTCCCAAGTGATCTCGGCATCTTTAGCCAAAACATCGCCCTCGTCCAGGGCGCCAACTCGATCAAAATTAATGTTTATCAGGCAGACGGCACTAGTGTCGAAAAGACTTTGAGCGCTGTATACACAACTGCCGAGTTATGATAGAGTGTAATCTTCAAAATAGATATGCAGAAAAAAATCATAATATTCCTATTCATCGCACTATTTTCACTTAGCTACAGCCTTCCCATTTTGGCTCAAGAAGATCCAACTTCTAGTGCAGAAGTCACCGAAAATCTCAAGAAACGCCTTCAAGAGAGCTTGGAAGGCGAAACTACTGACTCTACCCTCTCCCTAGCTCGTGCCTATATCGGCACGGTCAAAGATCTAATCAAAACCAACATTATTCTCGAGGATAAGGATGGCGAAAAAACGGTCTCAATTCACGAGGACGCAACTATCCTCAGAACCCCAGGATCGGCCACAATCAAAGCCGAGAACATCCAGATCGACGACTATATCATTGCCATGGGCTATTTTGAGGAAGGCGATACGCTCTCAGCCAGGCGCATCATCGTGAGCACGTCCCCAATCACCGCTCCAGCCAAGTCATCTGGTCACGGCACAATCTCCGCCATTAACAAATCTAGCCTAGAACTAGCTCGTGGCGAGGAAACTCAAGAGATTTTCTTTACCACAAAAACCGTGATCAAAACGCCATCTGAGCTAATCGAGCTAACTGATCTTGAAATCGGCGACAAGATCGTCTTTACTGCAACCGTTGATAAAGACGAGGACTTGACCGCGACAATTTTGATGAAAATTTGACAAATTCCCAGCTCGTGCTATATTACCCTCCACTATGAACCAAAACGTTCGTTCTACATCTATTCATCATAGCTCCCACACAATCGTGGCGGGGGCGCATTTCGCGTAAAAAACAGACAATTAGTCAGTTCCCATACCCCGCCACCAGGCGGGTTTTTGTTGCGTAATGCGCAACAACCCCCAACGAATCCCGCTAAGCGGGAAAAGTGGGGTCTTATTAATATAAAAGGAATATATGACAAATACTAATGAAACAAAAAGACGGCCAGACGACAACCTCCCCAACTGGGTAAGAGACAGTCGTACTCCTCAAGAACTAATCGATCAGGAGTGGAATCCAGGTCGCAAAAGCAAATACTTCAAACCGCCAGAAAACGAGGAAGAATCTGCTACATACCAGGAAAGATACTCTGCCTGGCAAGCGATGTGGAGAAAAGTTGAGCCAAAATCTCAAGAATTAGATATTGCCTCTGTTGTAAGAAGCTTACAAGCTCGAATTGACAGCTTAGAGCGACAAATAAGCTATAGCCGCGCAAGTGATCCCGCCAATAACTGGCCAACTATGGAAGGAGACATGTGAACATTACGATAGAACTAGCACAAAAACTAATCTCGATCCCCTCTTGGGTAGGGTCAGGTTGTGACGAGCAAAAAATTGGCGAGTTTATCTATAACTGGCTCAGAAAAAATACAGATCTCAAAGTTATCAAGCAACCAGTCAAAGATGGTCGCTTCAACATAATCGCAACTGACGGATATCCGACCAAGCTCCTCATGGTTGGCCACATCGATACGGTAGAAACGAGAGCTGGCTGGATTACCAACCCACTTGATCCTGTCATCAAAAACGACAGGCTCTACGGCCTTGGTGCAACAGACATGAAGGGCTCACTTGCCGCCCTACTCACCGCAGTCAGTGAGGCAAAAGACACGCGAGGGCTCATGGTGCTCTGCTATATCGACGAAGAATATGACTTTGCCGGAATGCGCGCGTTTGTCGATGAATACAGAGATCGAATTAAACCAAAAATAATCATCTCGCTCGACGGCTCGGCGGGTCAGATAGGAATAGGTTGCCGAGGACTAATCGAGGTCAGCTTTCGCCTCCGAGGCAAGACTGGACACGCCGGTCGCCCCGAACTTGGGGTCAATGCCATAGCTAGTGGAGTCAACTTGATCAACAAACTCAAGCGACAACTCGCTACCAAGTATAGTGATCCAATTCTTGGAACTTCGACGCTCAATGTTGCCTACTGTCAGGGAGGATTGGATCTAGGAGGTCCAAACTATGGTCGTCAGGGCAACAACATCGCCGACCTCGCGGAGTTTGTCCTCGACATCCGCCCCGCAGTAAAAGAGCTTACTGCAGCCAAAGTCAGAGACCTCCTAGCACAATACGCTCGGAGCGCCAAACTCGAGCTTGAAGATTTTACTGTTCGTCACGATCTGGGCTCTTGGTTAACCCCACCAAAACAACTTGAAGGTCTTGGCTTGCCTGGAAACTGCGAACCCTCGTTGGGCTACATCGATCTTCAAATGCTCTGGCAAACTTTTGGAAAAGTTCCCTGCCTCACGCTTGGCGCCGGCAATCTGGTAATTGCCCACACTCCCAACGAGTATGTCGAAATTAATAATTTAGAAAAAACGAAGGAGTTCATATGTCAAATATTGAAGTAAGTAGGCTAAAACCTGATTTGAGGGTACTGACACTTGTCGCAGCACTCTATGCTCAGGTATTTGCTGCATCACCATGGAACGAAGTATCCCGCTGTGGTAGTACAGACGAATTTTCGAGTGAGCCCATTGGGTCAAGCTGTCCTTGCGGCTGTCGTCGTAAAGAAGCCTATCCAATTGAGGAGACAACCGATTATATTGCAGGTGAAATTACTAGAACAGGTGCTATCGCATTTTTAGGCACTGTAAATAATCTCCCAGTTGCATTCTCCTGGGGATTCGAAACAAGTAAAAATGAACTCGCCAAAAGTAAATGGAATACTCCTGATATGCAAGCGAGAGTTTTAAGCGCAACCAAGCAACTACCCAGTCGCATCTTTTACTTTTCCGAAACAGGTGTTAAAGACGACTATCGTGGTAAGAGATATGCGACACAGTTAGTCAAACAAACTGTCGCACAAACCAAGCTCCCATGGGTTGTGCGTACACTAGACTCATCACCCATGGCACGCATTGCCACAAACATCGGACTACAAAAAATATTGTCAGGCGAACAAGATACCGAGAGACCACAAGGTGACCGCATTCTCCTTGCTGGCTACACAAGTTATTAAAGAAGGTATAATGAACTCTATGCAAAAACAAAACCTGCAAACACTCAAAGGTTTTCGCGACATCTTGCCTCAAGATGCCGCTAAGCGTGCGTGGGTCAAGGCAATCATGACCAAAACAGCCGAACTCTGGGGATACGAACCCATCGAGTCCCCTACCCTCGAGCCATATAGTCTATTCAAAGGAGAAATCGGCGAAGACGAGAAACTCTTTTACAAATTCACGGACAACGGTGGTCGTGAGGTCATGCTCCGCTACGACCAAACAGTCCCCACTTGTCGCTACGTAGCAGCCAACCAAAACAACCTCACCTTCCCCTTCCGTCGTTACCAGGTGCAATCGGTATTCCGCGCTGAAAATCCACAAAAGGGACGTTATCGTGAGTTTACCCAGTTTGACCTCGATATTTTCGGGGTCAAAGACGCCAGTGCGGATGCCGAGGTCATCGCGGTCAACCTCGACACCTATCTCAAACTCGGCTTCAAAAAGCCAGTGATTATCTTCAACAACCGCGACCTCATGAAAGATATTCCATATGAGGCAATCGTCGCAATCGACAAGCTCAAAAAGATTGGCGAGGACGGAGTCATCGCCGACATGGTCAAAAAAGGGATTAGTGAGTCAGGGGCCAAAGCGTATCTTGACCAAGTCCAAAACATCAAGCCCGATGAGACCGTCAAAACCATCATCAGCTATCTAGAAAATGCTGGCTTTAGCAGTGATCTCTACCGCTTTGAGCCCACGCTCGCCCGCTCATTCTCCTACTCCGAGGGTCCTATCTGGGAGATCGTGATCGAGGACTACAAAGTTGGCTCAGTCGGAGGCGGAGAACGCTACGACGGCATGATGGAGAGGCTCACTGGCCTCTCGATTCCTGCAACAGGTGTTGCCTATGGCTTTGACCGCACGGTCGAGGCAGCAGACGAACTAGGGCTTATCCCGACCTCAAAGTCGAAGACCCAGGTCCTCGCCACCATCTTTAACCCAGCCCTACAAGGTCCGACCTTGAAGGTCGCACAAACCCTGAGGAATGCTGGTATCAATACCGAGCTCTATCCAGATCCTTCGGATAAACTCGACAAGCAGTTTAAATACGCCGACCGCAAGGGCATCCCCTACGCCCTCGTTCTCGGAGAGCAAGAGATCAAGGACAATACCCTCACCCTCAAAAATCTGGAGACTAGAGAACAAACCACTCTCCCCCTAGATCAAATCATCGCTTCTGTGCTAAAATAACCCCTATGAAATCTGGCATCCACCCAAAATACAATTCAATAACGGTGACCTGCTCATGTGGGGCTGCTTTTGAGACTGGATCAGTCAAGACTGACTTTGCGGTCGATATCTGCGCCAAGTGCCACCCCTTCTTTACTGGTGAGCAGAGATTTGTCGACCAGCTGGGTCGCGTCGAGAAATTCCAGGCCAAACAAAAGGCCGCAACCGGCAAAAAAGCCAAAAAAGATCGCAAAGGTGCTCAGTCCGGACCCAAGACCTTGACCGATATTCGCGCCGAGTCCTAGCTCGCTTCCCTGTATACTCATCTTATGATAGATCTTTCGGAGTTAGTCGCCAAGTACAACGAACTGGTTGCCGAGTCTGCTGTACCCGAAAACGTCGGCCGGCTTGCCGAGATCGGCGAGGCTATCTCCGAGATCGCCCCCAAGGCCGAGCTCGCCAAAGAAATTCTCGCCCTAGAAGCGCGAAAAGCCGAAAACGAAGAGCTTGCCAAAACGAACGACGAGCTAGGTAATCTTGCCAGATCCGAGCTCCACGATCTCGAGGTACAAATCAAGTCCAAGGTAGAAGAGCTCAAGTCGCTCGAAACAAGCGCCGACACCGCCGAGGACAAAAGACCAGCCATTGTCGAGTTTCGCGCCGGAGCTGGAGGTGACGAAGCCAAGATCTGGGCTGCTGACCTTGAGCGCATGTACAAACGCTTCGCCGAGATCGTCGGCCTCAAGTACGAGCTCCTTGACGAAGGAACCTATCTCTTCTCAGGTACTCCTGATTCCGAGCTCACGGCAGGTCTCCCCCAAGGCCCATATGGCCTCCTCAAGTGGGAGTCAGGCGTCCACCGCGTCCAGCGCGTCCCCGCAACCGAGTCTGCTGGCCGTATCCATACCTCGACCGCCTCGGTGATGGTGCTCCCTAAGGTTGATCCTCAAAAAATTACTGTCAGGGACGAGGATCTGGAATGGCAGTTCTTTCGCGCTGGTGGCCACGGAGGGCAAAACGTCAACAAGGTTTCAACCGCCGTCCGCCTGATCCATATTCCGACCGGTATCACGACCGTCTCTTCTCAAGAGCGCTACCAACAGAGAAACCGCGAGATCTGCCTCGATTACCTCCGCTCCAAGCTCTGGGAGCTACAGGAGTCAGAGCGGGTGAGTAAGATCGAGGAATCTAGAAGGTCGGCGATCGGCCGGGGCGACCGCTCCGAAAAGATCAGGACCTACAACTATCCCCAAAACAGGGTGACTGATCACCGCGTCGGACTTTCCTGGCACAATCTGGAGTCAATTCTCGAGGGCAACCTCACCGATATGCTAATATCCCTCAACCAAGAAATCAATAAAAATACCTAAAGCTTACCGCAGGAGCACTTCAACCGCGCGCTCAATCTGCTCGTCCACCTCGGTCGTCTCGAGATCATCTTCTACCATCTCGTCCGGCATTATTCCCTCCTCACCTATCCATCTGCCAGACGGCAGGATCCACTTGGCGATCGTAACGTGGAGCGAGGACCCATCCGAGAGCTCCTGCACTTCCTGCACCGTGCCCTTCCCAAAGCTCCTCTCCCCAACAATCAAAGCGCGCTCTGCGTCCTGCAAGGCTCCAGCCGTGATCTCGGAGGCCGAGGCCGATCCCTGGTTAATGAGGATTACAAGTGGTATAGAAAGCAAGCTCCCACGCCTGTCCACACTATACGTCTCGCTCCCCTCTCTGCCTTCCTGTTTCACAATTATTCCAGAGGCAAGAAACTCGCTCGCCACAAACACAGCTCCGTCCAGGTAACCGCCTGGGTTGTTCCGTAGGTCAAGGATTAAACCAGCCGGGTTCTTAGCGACTATCTCGCTAACTAACTTGAGCCACTCTTTATCCGTACGTCCGCCGTACTTAAAAAGCTTAAGATGAGCAAACTCTCGACCACCTCGTACTATATACGTCAGCTCGACTGTTGGCACAACTATCTCGTCTCTCACAATCACTTGTTCAAAAGGCTGGGGCTGTCCCTCGCGGTACAAAGTCAGGATCACAGGGGTCGCCTTTTCTCCCCGGATATAAGAGACAGCTTCCGGCAAGCTCATGCCAGCCGTATCGATATCCACCTGCTTCTTCTCGTCTTTGATGTTCAAAATCAAGTCTCCAGCTTTTACCCCTGCCTTTTCAGCCGGAGAACCTGCAATTGGAGCAACTACCGAGAGCGCGCCTTCGCGGTACCCAAGCTCAATTCCCACCCCAAAAAAAGATCCACTCAAGTCCTCGTTTGCCTGCTTGTTCTCTTTCGGGGGTAAGTACTGAGTGTAGGGGTCATCAAGCGACTGTGCGAGCCCGGAAATCGCCCCCCATGTCATCTTGGCATAATCTAGCTTGGAGGGATCCACATAGCTTTTCTCGAGTCGTCTCCAGACTTCCCAGAATTTAGAAAAATCGGCAGAGACTGCCCCCTCGGTCGGATCACTAACGAACTGCTTGATCAAACTCTCACCAGGCGCACCACTTCTAATCTCAGCGGCCTTATATCCAGAAGCAAAAACTAAAATGGCAAAAGCGAGGAAAAATAACGCGTTTCTAACTACCTTGAGTTTTATTCTAGCCATACCGAGAATATTACCACAATCTTAGGCTGCAAATGGCATCAGTGCGAGGAGTCTAGCTCGTTTGACCGCAGTCTTAAGGGCGCGCTGCCCCTTGGCGTCCAGTCCAGTACGGGCGCGGGGTAAGATGCGTCCGCGCTCAGTGACAAACCTAAGGAGTGTCGCAGGGTCTTTGTAATCAAAAACGATCGGCGCGTCCCCTTTGCTCATGATAGGTTTTTCTGGTCTAGGTTTTCGTTGCATATATCTCCTTAAAATGGAATATCTTCTACGTTTACACTATCATCCATTGGTTCTGGTTTAGGCTCGGCTTTTTTCGTAGTTTTCTTCTTTTCTTCCGGACCTTCGCCTACGGCTTCGGTCGGCTGAGCTACCGCCGCCTCATCCACTACTCCAACAAAGTCGTCTTGTGCACCGTAACTCTCTCCTCGTTCGCCACCTTCTCGGTTTTTGGTATCTAGGATCATCATATTTTCGGCGACAATCTCGGTAATCTCGCGTTGCTGTCCATCTTGGCCAGTAAACTTGCGAGTCTGGAGCCTACCTTCAATAAAGACTTTTCTCCCCTTAAAAAGGAGCTGTCCACAGATCTCAGCGAGCTTACTCCAGGCAACGACACGATGAAACTGAACCTCTTCTTGGCGCTCTCCGCCGTCCCCAGCGCTCCAACTTCTGTTTGTGGCGAGGCCAAATGTCGCAACCGCCGTCCCAGACGGGGTGTAGCGAACCTCGACATCACGGGTCAAGTTACCAATAAGCATTACCTTGTTCAACGATCTAGATGACATATTATTTTCTCCAATTCTATAAGCTAAAAGCCATAAACTATTAACTGGTCTTTATAAACATATATCTAAGAATAGTTTCGTCCAACCGGAGCGTTTTATCAAGCTCTACCTGCGAACTAGCCTCAAGCTCGAGTACAAAATGCTCGTATTGAGCGGTTTTGTGCTTTTTGATCAAGTAAGCCAGTTGTTTTGAACCCCATGATTCGTGCTTTTTGACGGCGCCTTTGGTTTTCTTGGCAAAATCTGTGACAAGCTTGACAATTCGGGCAACTTCTTTGCCCTCTTTATCTTCTGGAACGATCACGGTTAATTCGTACGTATTCATAGGGGGGATTATAACATAGGGTTACTTACCGATCAAAAACTCCACAACATCTCCCTCTTGCATCACGTAAGTCTTGCCCTCAGTTCTCACCTTCCCCTTCTCGGCCGCGCCTTTCCAGCCGTTTAGCGCGATAAAGTCATCATAGCTACATACCTTGGCCGAGATAAAGTGCTTGACAAAGTCAGTATGGATCACGCCTGAGGCCTCAGGTGCCAAACAACCCTCAGGAATAGTCCAGGCTCTCACCTCGAGCTCCCCGGCCGTCAAAAATGATTGTAGACCTAGACGCTTATACGCTGCGGCAATCAAGGTCTCGAGCCCAGTCTGCTCAATGCCTGCGGACTTGAGATACTCTCGCCTCTCCTCACCTTCAAACCCGGCGAGCTCCTCCTCCAATTTGGCGCATATTACCACGCAATCTGATTCCTGCAGGCTGATACCGTGCTTTCGTAATCCTTCGACAAACTTTGAGATCAAGTCGCCCGCGCTCCCAGTCTGTCCTTCGCTTATATTCAAACAAAACATCTGCGGCTTGTATGTCAAAAGGAATAGCTCTCCCTCCACAACTCCGCGTGCGTCGTCATCAAGATCAAGCTCACGCACACTCTTGCCCTGCTCCAGGTGCTCATATAGTTTGGCGATTAGCTTTTCCCTTTTTTCGTCCTTGACTCGAGCCTTAGCATTTTTAGCTTTTTCCACAGTTGAGAGATCAGCTAGTTGGAGCTCTGTTTCTATTGTCAGATAGTCCTCGACACTGTCACCACTACCAGTCTGGATTACATTAGAATCAGCAAATGCGCGCACAACGTGGAGAATGACCGAGGCCTCGCGGATATGAGAGAGGAACTTGTTGCCTAGTCCCTCGCCAGTTGAGGCCCCTTTCACAAGCCCCGCGATATCTAGAAACGTCACAGTAGCTGGCACTATCTTGGTTGTGTTTACAATCGGGGCAAGCTTAGAGAGTCGCTCGTCAGGAACGGGCACTATTCCCACATTTGGCTCAATAGTCGCAAAGGGATAGTTAGCCGCAAAGGCCTGTTGCCTGGACAAGAGAGCATTAAAGAGCGTGCTCTTGCCTACATTTGGTAATCCAACAATCCCAACAGACAAACTCATACTTCCCCCACTTTATCACTATACTTCTCGCTCCAAAACTCCATCGAGGCCTCGGGCATCAAAAACACCTTATCCGGCTCAAGCTCTGCAATAAACTCCTCCGTATGCGACACAATAATCATCGTCCCCTCGTACGCCTTGAGAGCTTCTAGTATCACCCGCTGTGACATGACGTCTAGATAAGTCGTCGGTTCGTCCAAGATCAAAATATTGGCGTCCGTCGAGCATAGCATGGCGATTGCAAGGCGAGTTTTTTCTCCCCCCGAAAGAGTTCCGACACTTTGATAGACTTTGCTTTTCAAAAAATTAAACTTCCCAAGAAACGGCCGACAAAAGCTCTCCATCCGCTCACATTTTTCACTAAATAACTCAAGAACCGTTTTGTCCATCTCAAAGTTCTCAAACTCCTGCGAGTAATAGCCGAGTTTGTTCATGGGATTCCACTCGACAACTCCGCTGTCCGGGACTAGCTCACCGATGAGGAGCTTGATTAGCGTTGACTTGCCGACCCCATTAGGGCCGAGGAGAGCAATTCGCTCCCCACGACGAATGACAAAATCCAGGTTGTTGATGACTTTTAGCTCACCATATGCCTTACTAATTTTTCTGGCCGCAATCGGAATATCCCCACCCCGTGCCGGTGTCGGCAGTTGGATCTTGATACTCCGCAGTTCCGGCGGGAGCTCGGGCAGGTTTTCCTTGAGTCTCGCGACCCGCCTCTGGAGAATAATCCTCTGTTTGACTCCAACGACCTTAATTGCCGACTCGAGCTTACCGATCTGCTTTTGCTGGAGATTAACCTGCTTCCTAAGGAGAGTTTCGCGCTCTTTCTGAAGATGCAAAAACTTGGAATAATTACCCTTGTACTCATCAATCTTGTGCGTGTGTTTATTCACAAAAATTATCCGATCAATTGCCTGATCCATCAGCTCCAGATCATGAGAAATCAAGATCAAGGTCTTGGGGTAATTCGCAAGTAGCCCCATCACCCATTTTTTGCCAGCTAAGTCCATAAAGTTGGTCGGCTCGTCTAGTAGGAGGATATCTGG
Source organism: uncultured Pseudomonadales bacterium (assembly GCA_964507925.1). GTDB lineage: Bacteria > Patescibacteriota > Microgenomatia > UBA1400 > UBA12108 > CAZDRB01. The sequence goes on along the minus strand of CAZDRB010000004.1, from coordinate 1,945 downwards.
CTCCTTGAATAGAGCGCGCGCTAGTGCGAGTTTTGTCTTGACTCCCCCGCTATATCCCTGCGGCTCTGAGTCTAGGTCGATCTCCCCAATCCCGAGTCCAGTAAATAGCTTTCGGATCTCATGCTCAGCCTTGTGGCCATCAGGATTTACATACTCCATCACAGTCTGAGCTTTTTCAAGCACTGGATCCCTTTTAACCTCTTGGGGTACAAACTCCATCGAACCCTGGATCTCGATCTTTCCTTCCTCAGGATCTACTTCGCCACGAAATAGCTTAAGGAGGGTTGACTTGCCCGTCCCGTTCTCCCCGACTATCCCGACTTTTTGTCCGTCCAGAACCTCAAAATCTGCTTCCTCAAAAAGCACCTTATCTCCGTACCCAAAGCTAAGATTATTTACCCTGATGCCCATACTTCATCGCCTCGACCACTCTCGAAACTGCCGAGGCATACGCCGACATTCTTAGATTCACTCCTAGTTCGCGATGCTTATCCCACATCTCCTCAAACGCGCGGTCCATCACTGCCTTGAGTCGAGTCAAAACTTCGTCTTTGCTCCAGACTGCGCCGTGTAGGTTTTGCACCCACTCAAAATACGAGACTGTCACCCCTCCAGCATTTGCTAGAACGTCGGGAACGCTCAAAACACCCCTTTTCTCAAGAACTTTGTCCGCCTCAGGGGTCACTGGCCCGTTTGCCATCTCGATCACGGCCTTGGCTTTGATATTTTTGGCGACGTCCTCGCCGATCACGTTCTCAAGCGCCGCGGGCACAAGTACTGTTACTGGCAATAGGAGTAGCTCGTCATTCGTGATATTTGGCTTCAAACTACGTAGATTCTCGTCAATCACGATACCGTTCTCGTCATATACTCCGCCCTTGGAGTTCGAGATCGCAACGATTTTGTAGCCAGCGTCCGAGGCCAGCTTAGCAAACCAATAACCTACGTTCCCCATTCCTTGGACCGCAATCGTCACCTCGCTCTTTTTGAGCCCGAGCTTTTTGACCAAATTTTCAAGGGTATAGTATCCGCCCATGCCAGTCGCCTCTTCTCTACCTTGTGACCCACCAATCGCAATCGGCTTGCCGGTAAAGGTCGCGCTCCAGTTTACCATCATTTTTTCTTGATCGCTCTTGGATTTCAAAAGCTCATCTAGCATCCAGGACATGATCTGCCCGTCGGTATTCACGTCGGGTGCGGGTACGTCTCTCCATGGGCCAGCCCAGCTTGCAGCCCAGGCTCCGTACGCACGGGAAAGTCGCTCCAACTCATTGCGGGACAACTCACTCGGGTTCACGATCACCCCGCCCTTACCACCTCCATACGGGAGAGAGGCTACACTACACTTCCAGGTCATCCACATCGAAAGAGCCTTGACTTCTTCCTCGGTCACCCCTGGATGAAATCTGATTCCGCCCTTATAAGGACCCTTGGAGTTGTTATGCTCACTTCGGTACGCAGAAAACTTTTTCTTCTCCCCACTATCCATCACTATCTCAAGCTCTGTTTGATAAAAGTGATCTGGTACTGTCAACTTCGCAACTATTTCTTGGTCTAGATTTAATAGCTCGGCAATCTCCTTGAGTTGGGCAACTGCATTGGCATAGGGGTCTTTTGTCATAACAGCTATCCTACCGCAAACTCGCAAAAAATGCCAAGTCGCGTTGTACTACCTGATTCCAGTTCGGTCGCATATTGTGATCAGCTCCGGGATACTCGTAGTACACAAACTCTTTTTCAAGTGCTGTTAGAGACTCCGAGAGCTCGTCGCTCCACTCGCTTGGCACTGCGTCATCGAGCCCTCCTTGATGGATCACAAGCGTGATCTTGATCCATTCTAGGTATCGGTCGATCGAATATTTATCAACATCATACACGCCCTCAAACTTGGCGATCTCAGCTCGCAGCCACTTGCCCCGGTCCTCGGCCTCGTCGGTATAAAACA
>CAZDRB010000003.1:0-37190 GCA_964507925.1 uncultured Pseudomonadales bacterium | reverse complement strand
CAGATCCAGGCGAGCTGATCTTCTTTAAAGTAATCACCTAGACTCCAGTTGCCAAGCATCTCGAACATGGTGGTGTGGCGGTTGTCGCCGATTTCTTCGATGTCTTCGGCGCGAAAACTTGGCTGAGAATCGACGAGTCGATTACCCATAGGATGTATCTCGCCTTTTAAATAGGGAACGAGCTGTTGCATGCCGCTACTTGTAAAGAGTGTCGTGGGGTCGTCGGGTGGGATAAGGGGTGCGGCAGGCACAACTCTGTGACCACGATCCTGGAAAAACTTGAGATATTTAGCACGAATAGCTGACGACTTCATGAGGAAAATTATAACACCCTGACTTTGTCAATCATTCGGAGAAAGTCGTTGTCTTGATTGTAGCTCTCAACATCGCCGAGCGGGACCCATTTGACGTCGTGGGATTCGTGGCTAGATGCGAGAGCTTCTGTTGGATCAGCGACCAGGAGGTATCTAATGTCATAGTGCAAGTGAGCCGGTTTGCCCCGATACTCGGGAATATTGTGGACGCTAATATCAAAGATCCCGTCAACTTCTGGGTGAAAACGGAGCTTGGTGAGTCCAGATTCCTCCTCTGCCTCCCTGAGCGCTGTAGCACTAACATCCGTCGAGCCGTCGCAATGCCCGCCAAACTGGATCCATTTCCCAAGTTTTTTGTGATGGTTGAGAAGTACCTGAGAGCCGTCTTCGGAGATGACGAGAGCGGATCCCGTGATTTGTCCGCCAGGACAGTCGTGGTCAAAGCAGTGCGGTTCGCGACGAACAAACTCGAGAACGAGCTCGAGATCTGTCTGTTCCTTGGGATCAGTCGGGCGATACTGAGCGAGCTCTGACAAAAAATCTTTCACAGGGGGATTGTAGCCTATTTGCCGAGCGATGTACCCATTTTCTGGAAAAAATTCTTTTTGGGGGCGGCCTTTGCCGGGTCAGTCGCCTCGGCAACCTTCTCGGCTGCCTGATTGATCGTTTCGCGAGCCTGATCCATGGTTTTTTGGAGATCCTCGATCTTGTCCGCAAGAACAGGATTGTTTTTGATTTCCTCGATTGCGTCGCCAGCATTTTCTTTGAGGGAAGCAAGTAGTTCTTGACCCTTTTCGGTGTTCATCAAAAAATGAGCTGCTCCCGCGCCAGTCACAAGTCCGATGAGAAGTCCTGCGGTAAAACCCGAGCTGTCCTGGTGTTTTGTGCAATTGCAGTCGGTCATTTTTTGTTTTTTGGGGCGACTAATTTGGTGACCATACCTACAAGCTGCATCCCTGATTCGATGCTTGTGAGCAGATGGGAGAGAGTTGAGGAACCACGAGTCAAGCTCCGAGAGAGAAAACCTAGATCCTCGAGGATGAGGTCGGTTTTTTTGAGCGTAACTTTCGCGTCTTTGAGGAGGCCAATGATCTGGATTCCGATCACGATAAGAATAACTGAGACAGCAAGAATGGCAGTGAGAAGTATGATTTGGGGCAGGTCCATACTCATTGATCATATCATGATCAATGAAATTTCCAAGCTCCAATTTACAATTTACAAACAATATTGATTTATTTTGAGACGGTGAAGGTGCGCTCGAGGAGCGTGGATTTGCCCTGACGGTTTTTGGCTTCGACTAGGATCGTGTGGGTGCCTGCCGGAAAGATTAGATCAAGCGAAAACTGACCCGAACTATCGAGGATAGTCAGCTGGCCGTTGACTGAGACCGTCGCGTCCCGCTCAGCCACCCCTTTGACCGTGATTTTTTCGCCATAAGTATCACCATCTTGAGGCTGGATAAGCCTCAGCTTGGGGAGACCCCACCACATGCTCAGTTGAAAAATCAAAAAGCCAAGAAAAGTCGTGATCGCAACTGCGGTCAAGATCAAGTTGACCGTAAAAAATCTGGGTTTTTTGCCGGTAACTGGCGTGACTAGGCCGCGCGGGATAATCTCACCCTCTTTGTTTTCGGTAAAATCACGGCGAAACATAGCTAGAGTTGTTTCTGGATTAAGCCTGAGGAAAATAGAGTAGTTTTTTATAAATCCCTTGGCAAAGGTGCTACTTGGAAGATTAGCAAAGCTCGAAGTTTCGATCGCTTCTAGATATTCGCGTTTGATTCTAGTCTTCTCTTCAACTTGCTCGAGTGTTAGTTCTCTTGCTAGCCTCTTTTCTCTGAGCAAATCTCCGGCGGTTTTCATGCTTCCTCTTCTCTCTGAGCCTGGAGATCATCGAGACTGCTGACTAAAATTTGGCGGGGCTTGGCTCCTTCTGGTGGGCCGATCACGTTCGCTCGCTCGAGCTGATCCATGATTTTGGCGGCGCGGTTGTACCCTAGAGACAGTCGGCGCTGAAGATAGCTCGTTGAGGCCTTGCCAGCCGCGATCACGACTCCAGCTGCGTCCTCAAAGAGTGGGTCGCGCTCGGTAAGATCCGCTCCCCCATCCTCTTCTCCCAAGTACTTCTCGGTAACTTCTGCCTGATATTCGACTGAGGCTTCGCCGCTCGCCTTGAGGAAGTCGATCAAGTTTTTGATTTCTTTGTTCGTGACGTAGGTGCCCTGAATACGAGTGGGGAGTGGTCTGTCGGGGGGAACAAAAAGCATGTCTCCTTTGCCGAGGAGCTTCTCGGCTCCTGGACTATCAATGATAACCCGAGAGTCGATCATCGAGGCAACCTGAAATGCGAGGCGGGTCGGAACGTTGGCCTTGATCAGGCCAGTGATGACATTGACTGAGGGGCGCTGGGTCGCGATGACCAGATGGATCCCGGTGGCCCGTGCCATTTGGGCGAGGCGGACAATTAGATCTTCGACTTTGGAGGGCGAGGTGAGCATGATATCGGCAAGCTCGTCGATGACGATGACGATGTACTCCATCGCGGTAAAACCAGACTGTTCGTTGTAGTCCTCGATGTTTCGAGCTCCAACCTCGGCGAACATTTTGTATCTTTTGTCCATTTCCTTGGTTGCCCAAGTGAGGGCGGAGACAACGCGCTCGGTTTCCGTAATTACAGGAGTCAAGAGATGGGGGATGCCGTTGTAGCCCGTGAGCTCGACCCTTTTGGGATCGACGAGAATGAGGCGGAGTTCTTGAGGGGAGTTTCTAAAGAGCAAGGTGGTAATAATCGTGTTGATGCAGACTGATTTACCTGATCCAGTTGCACCAGCAACGAGCGCGTGGGGCATTTTTTTGATATCGGCGATTGCAGGAGCACCTGAGACTCCGAGCCCCAACCCGACGGCTAGCCTGGATTTTTCTTTTTTCATGTCAGGATGGTTCATGATTTCGTAGAGTGTCACGTATTCTGGAGAGCGATTGGGGATCTCGATTCCGACAAGATTGCGACCAGGAATTGGTGCCTCGATTCGGATTTGGCCTGTGGGAGCAGCGAGGGCGAGCGCGAGATCTGTCTGGAGCGCTTTGATTTTGGAGAGCTTAGTTCCGGTTGCAATCTTGATTGCGTACTGAGTGATTGCGGGACCTCCATTGACCTCGGCAACACGAGCATCGATGCCAAAGGAGTCGAGTGTAGACTCGATAATGGTCGCGTTTTCTTTGATATCGCCGCGATCTGCCTTGCCGCCTTTTTCTACCGAGAGAAGCGAGAGAGGTGGATATTTCCAGATCTTGGTTGCGCCTCCTTCGCCGTGACCAGTGTTGATTTGTGATTCAAAATCATCCGTACCTTCGCTCTTCGAGCTTCGGAGCGGCTTTGCTTCGCTCGCAGGTTTTGTTGCATCTGAGCTGCTCGCACCCGGGATGTTGATCTTGGTTTTGATATCTTGGTTAAGAAAAATCTTACCCGGACTCTCCTTTTTGTTGTCCTTTTTGGCGTGCGCGAGAGTTTCTTTGATCGTGGAAAAAGCGCCGACAATCCAGAGCACAAAATCTTCAAGGGGAGTATTGGTGAGGACCATGATCCCGATCAGGGCGACGGCTAGATACACGATAACCGCGCCCGCTGAAGTAAGAAAGATTGCAATTGCGCTAAAGATCATCTCACCGAGCGTGCCGGCTTGCGAGACGCCGAGAATGCCAGTAAAGAATAGAGTTCCGCCAAGGAGCAAGGTGGGGGATGCGAGCGCCCATTTGAGGCTCGTCATCATGAGACTGATTGAGAAAAGTAAAAACGGAGTGACAAACATGGTCCAGCCGAAGGCGCGATAAAGCACAGCATAAACAGTTGAGAGCAGGGCACCTTGACGAGTAAAGGACAAGAGCGTGATCAGACCAAGGGTGCCAAACAAGACCGAGACTACGCTATAAAGAATGTCTTTTCTCAGTTTGATCTTGAATGGGTTTTTGCGTCTACCTCTGCGTCTTGCCATATTTCCCTTCAATCCTCAATTATTACTGGGATCACCAAGGGGTTTTTGTTTATTTTTTCAACAAACAAGCGCCCAATTTCTTTGGCGATCTTATCTTTACTATACAACCTATCGCTTCTCACGTCTTGTGGCTTGAGAGATTTGATGAGCGCGCTCTTAATCTCTCCCATGACCTGATCATCGAGATACTTGGTAATCCCCTTGGGAATAATATCGACCTCGATCGTGTTTTTATCTTGAGGCAAGTTAACCAGGACAACGACTGCCCCTTCTTGGAACATGAGTTTGCGGTCGCCGATTTGCTTGTCCGCCGTAGTTACTTCTCCAGACTCGACGTAGACTTTTTTGAGGATGATTTTGTCTCCGCTAAGTACTGTTTTGTCGGGATAGATCTCGACCACAGTATCTTCGTTGATCAAGACATTCTCTCTCGGTATCCCCATCTCGACTGCGAGTTTTTGGTACTGGATCATGTGCCTATAGGTGCCGCCGATTGGCATGACGTATCCCGGCCTCAGCATCGCCATGAGCATCATGAGCTCACGACTACTGGCGTGGCCTGAGACGTGAAGATTGTCGGAGATATCGGTGTAGGAGACCACCACCTCTTGTTTGGCGAGGGCGTCGATCAAACGGTAAACGTTTTGCTCGTTGCCGGGGATTGGATCAGCCGAAAAGATAACTTTGTCCCCTTTCTCGAGCACGATGTCGCGGTGCTCTCCCCTGGCCAGACGATCGAGCGACGATCCCAACTGCCCCTGGCTACCGGCGACGATGAGGCATTGCTCGTGAAGGGGAACTTGGCTAATCTTCCTTTTATCTACAACCGTGCGTGGTGGTAGCTGCAAAAAGCCAAGTTCGGTTGCGACCTGGACGTTTCGCTCGACCGAAAAGCCAAGAAAGGCAACTTTTCTGCCTTGTCGTTTGGCGACCGAGAGTGCTTGCTGGATACGGGAGATGTTGCTGGACATAGTTGTCACAATGACTCGACCTTGAATGTCACGAAACTCGCGCTCGAACGAGTCCTCGACGATGCGCTCCGAGAGCGAGTAGCCAGATTTTTCTGACCTGAGTGAGTCGGAGAGCAAGAGGGTGACTCCCTCTGCCCCGGCTCTCGTGATTGATTGAAGGTCTGGTAGCTCTTGGCCGACCGGAGTCCAGTCGAACTTGAAGTCGGCGCCGTGGTAGATATTGCCGTAGGGAGTTTTGATAATCAGGTGCTTGGTATCTGGGACAGAGTGAGTGACGGGGATAAACTTGACTTCAAAAGCCCCAAGCATGACAGGTTGTCTGTCTTTGACGACATTGATCATTTTGGTATCAAGGCTAAACTCCTTGAATTTTTCTTTGAGAAAACCGGCGGTGAGTCTCGCTGTATAGATCGGGATATTATCCCCGAGCTGGGGGTAGATAAAGGGGAGGCCACCGATGTGGTCTTCGTGGCCGTGAGTTAGGACAATACCCCTGATTTTGGAGAGTTTGTCTTTGAGGTAGGTGATGTCTGGAATCGTGAGATCGATCCCGGGTACTGCGTCCTCGGGAAAGCCTATCCCGCAGTCGACGATCATGATGTCCTCGCCGAGCTCGTAGACGTACATGTTGTTCGTGACGCTACCGGAGCCGCCGAGGGGGACAATTTTGATTGGGAGATTTTGATTGATGTTCATAGATCCTTTCGTGTATATATTGTGTCTTTTCCTCCATCGTATCAGATGGTGCGCAGACTGCTATTTAGCCGTTTCACACATCTGAGTACTTTGGCGGACATCGCATATTAGCTTGCTAATATGCTCGCATATAATCTTTGTAATTGGTCAGGTCAATTTTGACTGACTGAGTTTTGCCTTCGACGATTTCGCGTGCAACTCGGCGAGTCAATCCAGCTATTGTGCGCTGGAGAGTACGAATACCGGCGTCGTACCCGAGAGGTCTAGCAACGACTGGCCAAATAGCTGGGTCGATCGTGAGCTGAGAGCTCAGGAGCCCTGCCTCTTTGAGCGCCGAGGGGAGGAGGTAGTCTTTGGCGATCGCGATCTTTTCTTCGTCGGTATATGAAGGCATCTGGATAACCTCGAGACGGTCGAGAACCGCATTGGCGACGTTGGTTGTGTTGTTGGCGGTTGCGATAAACAAGACCTGCGAGAGGTCGATCGGATAGTCAAGATAGTGATCCAAAAAGTGCGAGTTTTGGGTGGGATCGAGGAGCTCGACCAAGACTCCCATAATATCGGCGCGCTCGTCCGCTCCTACGCGGTCGATTTCGTCGAGGAGGATAATCGGATTCCAGGATCCAGCTGCTTTGATTGCCTTAACAATTGCACCTGGCTCGGCCTCGGCAAAAAGACGAGACTTGCCCCGTAGATCACGCGCGCTCCCGAGTCCACCAAAGGGGATTCTTGCAAACCTCCTACCCATCGCCTCGGCGAGTGAGTAGGCAAATGTAGTTTTGCCCGTACCGACCAAGCCGACGAGGAAAAGTGACGGGGCCTTGACTGTTTTTTCGCCTCCTTGATCCTGACGAAGCTTGATGGTTGCGAGATATTCGAGGATCCTGTCCTTGGGTTCTTTCATGCCATAGTGGGTTTTGTTCATGACCTCGTGAGCCTGAGCGAGATCTAGTTTGTCCTCAGTGTAGGTGCCCCAAGGGAGCGAGGTGATGCGCTCGATGTAGTGAGCCGAGCGGTCGTACTCAGAGGAGTAGACTCCGGTATCAACCATGCGAACAAGGCGAGAGAGCATCTCGAGAGCTTTGATTCTCAGATCATCGGGGAGTTTGGAGCTATCTACGAGCGACTTGAGTTTGGAGAGCTCTGAGTTAGCTGAGGAGCTTTGGGCAAGATCTGTCATGAGTCTATGATAACACGCAAGGCGTGGTCATTAGCGGCGAGGACGAAAGCCGCCCCGATCACCGCCACGTCCGCCACCGAATCCGCCCCCGCGTCCTCCGCCAAATCCGCCTCGTTCTCGAGGAACGTCAGGCTTGAGTTCGGACAATGGGATCATCGAGAGATCGGTCCTGCCCATGTCGTCAATGCCTTTGACGTAGACGTGGACAGTGTCGCCGACTTTGACGATCGATGCGGCATCTTGGACGTATTCTTTACTCATTCTTGAGACATGGACAAGTCCCTGCTTGCCTGGGAGAAACTCGACAAAGGCGCCGTAGTTTTCGACTCTAGTGACTGTTCCATCATACTCTTCGCCGGGGATAGCCTCGTGCGTCATACCCTTGATCCAGGAAGTGGCGCGCTCGATCCCCGCGGGATCAACTCCTGAGATTGTGACTTTGCCGACTCCAGTTGAGTCGTCGATATCTACTTGGACGCCGGTTTCGCTCATGATGAGCTTGATGTTTTTGCCTCCTGGTCCAATTACCTCACCGATTTTGTCGGTTGGGATCTCAAACTGGACGATTTTGGGGGCGTATTTGCTGAGCTCTTTTCGGGGTTCAGGAATGGCCTTGAGCATAACGTCCATGATCTCGAGCCTGGCCACCTTGGCCTGAGCAAGAGCTTTTTCGAGGACCTCAAAGGAAATACCCTTGACCTTGATGTCCATTTGGAGGGCGGTAATGCCGTCTTTGGTGCCTGCCACCTTGAAGTCCATATCGCCGACATGATCTTCGATGCCAGCGATATCGGTTAAAACGACTGACTTTTTGCCGTCGGTCATAAGGCCCATCGCAATACCCGCAACTGGTTTTTTGAGTGGGACGCCTGCGGCCATAAGAGCCATACAGGATCCACAAACAGAAGCTTGAGAGGTCGAGCCATTGCTACTCATGACCTCGGAAACGACCTGGATGGTGTAGGGGAAATCCAGTTCGGACGGGAGCATAGGGATAATTGCCCGCTCAGCGAGAGCGCCGTGGCCAATCTCGCGACGACCAGGAGCACCAAACCTGCCTGTTTCGCCCGAGGCGTATGGAGGCATGGCGTAGTGGTGGATGTAGTGTTTGACCGATTCGGACTCCATGGACTCGATGATCTGGCCAAGCGAAGGAGCGCCCAGGGTTGCAATCGAGAGAACTTGTGTTTCACCTCGCTTGAACATGGCGGAGCCATGAGGACGCGGCAATATGTCTACTTCGGCCACAAGCTCGCGGATTTCGGTGGTTTTCCTCCCGTCAATACGAGTTTCGGTGTTGATTGTGAGCTTGCGAGTTTCCTCGGCAAGTACGTCGTGGACAATCTCTCCCAACTGGCGAGAGTCGAGCTTTTCGGTGTACTCATTCTTGAGTTCGCCAACGTAGCTTTCGATAAGACCGTCTTCAACCCCTGGCTTGCCGAGCTTGCTCGCGATACTGTCCCGGATTTTGTCAGCTACCTCTTGCCTAAGCTCAGCGGGAATGGTCTCAACTAATTCAAAGACTTGTTTCTCTTTGCCGATCTTTGTCTGAAGATCTAAAATTACGGCGACAATCTTTTTGATTTCGTCGTGGGCAAATTGCATGGCTCCGAGAGTTTCTTCCTCGGTAACCTCTGTAGCCCCTGCCTCGACCATGACGATCGCATCGGCGGAGCCGGTTACGACTAGGTCTAGTTTGGATGACTTTCTCTGTTCGTAGGTGGGGTTCGCGACATATTCTCCGTCAATCATGCCGACACGAACACCGGCGATCGGTCCTTCCCAGGGAATGTCAGATACCGTGAGGGAGGCCGAGGTGGCAACGAGCGCGGGCATGTCAGCGTCGTTTTCTCCGTCTGCGGACAAAACAGTCGCGATCACTTGGACGTCGCGTTTAACTGATTTGGGGAACAAGGGGCGAATAGAGCGGTCGATGATGCGGCCTTTGAGAACAGCTTCGTCAGAAGGACGCCCGTCGCGCTTGACCCAGCGACTACCTTTGATCTTGCCACCAGCATAGAGCTTTTCGGCAAAGTCCACGGAGAGCGGGAAGTAAGAGAGCGTGGTCTCGGACTTGCCCATGACGGTTGTGACGTGCACAACTGTCTCGCCGTAGGTGACGAGGATGGCGGCGTTAGCTTGTTCGGAAAACTTGCCGTATTCTAACTTGAGATCTTTACCGCCGACCTGGACGGTAACTGAGGTGATTTTGTTCATTTTTTATAGAAACTGGTTATCCTCCTACGCCAAGGCTTCGGACGGATTTACTTCGAGAGGCCGAGACTCTTGATGACCGTTTGGTAACGATCTTCGACGCTACCCCTGAGGTAGTTTAAGAGGCGACGACGCTTGGACACCATTTTGAGTAGTCCGCGGCGTGAGTGATTGTCCTTTTTGTGAACCTTCAAGTGCTCGGTGAGCTCCTTGATACGCTCAGTCAAGAGGGCAATCTGTACCTCGGGAGAACCAGTGTCTCCTTTCGTAGTTGCAAATTTTTTAATAATTTTGGATTTATGATCTAGTTTTAGCATAGCTAGGTGTGAATTATAGCGGATACGCGCTTATCTGGCAATGGCTGAGATTTTTGAAGACATGCTTATTGACGACGAAAAACAAGTGAGCCACATTGCTCATATGCTGAACCCATGATGCCTGGACCGACAAGGTCAAAGTCAAGCTTGAATGAATTCTTTAGTATTCTTGAAAGAGACTGCTCGGATATATGGTAGACAAAATAAGCAGAGGGATTGTCCGCGCCGTTATATGGACTCATTTGAAGTTTGTCTAGGTATACAAATTGTGTCCCATTCTTAAGATATCCAGAGTAGCTCCCTTTTGATACTGTGCCTACTACTTGTCTTGCGTAGTAACTAGGAATTCCTCGGAAGATAGGATGATCTATGGTAGAAAATGAATTCGGAGAAATGTTTTCGATTCGAGGATATACTAGGTAATATTCGCCACCCTTAACTGTCTCAAATTGATTGCGCTTGTTTTCTGGTCGGATAAACTGCTCTGGATTAAAATTGTCAAAAAAAGATGATGAATAAGGGCCTTGAACCGGGAGCTTATAAATCTGAGCTTGGCAAGTGATCATGGCGGATGGATTTGCCGTTTCTATTGGGTACGGAAATGCAGTGGCTGAGGCTAGTGGAGAAGGAGAGGGAGGATACTCCATTACTGGGGATGGCGAGGGATAAGAATTTGGGGTTGGTGTTGGAGTCGGAGAGGGAGAGGGAGAAGGAGAAGGATAAACGACCGCAATTTGATTTATTTCTACTGGGTAGATGATCATTTTGCGGTAGATAAAGAACCCAAAAACAACGACCGAGATCAGGATAATAAGCCGGTTGAGTTTTTTATAAGAAGGACGTTTTGAGCGGGATTTTTTCATAAGGAGATTAGTCCTTAGTTGAGAGTAGCAAGCGGTGAAAGTGAAGTCAAGAGAGTCTTTTTACGTGTTTTTTCCAGAAAAGATCTTGGGTTTGAGCCAGTCAGGCTCTGGATCTGCGTCAGAACCATTATCGACTATGGGCATATCTGCGATGATCTTGGCCTCGCGGGTTGGAGGTGGAGTCGGAATGCGCTTGGCACCGGCCCGGTACAACACAGCGAGCGCCTCAAAGGTGTCGGCTGTTAAGCTTGGACTACTTAGATTGTCGGTTGCGGCGTCTATCCCCTGCAAGAGGTTGGTGGCGATATCAACGTCGAGAGGGAGCATAAGTTCTTTGAGTAGAGCAGTCGTGAGCTCGGAGTTACTTGACCCGGGATCGGTAATATTGACCCCGCCAAAAGAGCCAACTTGGTTGCTGATGTTTACTAATTTTTCGGGAGTAAATAGATCTGGACTTGTGGACAGAAGCGCGCCAAAGTCGGAGGTGTCGCTTGCGCCAACGACAATCACGAGGTCGGCACTTGCTCCTGTGTAGGAGAACTTGACGTCCTTTTCAGTAAGTGGTTTTTGGCCGACAGCCGGATTAATAATCAAGTTGAGATGACCTCCATCGGTGTTACTCACCACTTTGTCGATTGCACTTTCTGGAACATTGAGGGTGATGACTAGATTATCTCCTCCTAGCTCGGTCGTGATTTTGTCTAGACCGACTAGGTGCGAGTCTCTGACAACCGGCGAGGAAACAGCAGTGATCGATGCGTTTTTTCCTGCTTGGACGAGCGAGAGATAAAAAGCGAGCGAGGCGGCAACGACATCGGGGCTCGGATTTTCTCGTATAAGAAAAAGGACTGATTGTGCAGTCCCTAACCGATTCTTTAGTTCTTGTAGCTGATCCATCATAGGTCGTCAATCTTTTTCTTATAGGCTATTATAATCTCTTTTTCTCTGACGTCAAGGTTCGGGAAGAGAAGGATGCCACACTCTGTTCCTGAGGAGACCTTTGAGGTCTCCTCTTTGCCGATTCTGAGCGACTTGATACGGGCGTCTTTGATTGTTTTGTCGGCTTTGTTCAGGTGGATTGTGTCGCCTGTTTCTAGTCTGCCTGACTCGACTCTAGCTCCGGCGATCTTTTGACCGTTCATCTCAAAAACCTTGAGAATGGTGGCACGCCCTAGCTCGTCTTCGTCGATTGTTGGTTCCATAAGCTTGAGGATTTTTTTCTCGATATACTCAAGGAGCTCGTAGATAATTTTGTAGGACTTGACGACTACTCCCTCGGTCTCCCCTAACTTGAGGACGCTCGAGGCAATTTTGAGGTTGAAGCCGAGGACGATTGCGCCGGTTGCCGCGGCGTGGAGGATGTCGCCTTCGCTAATTTCCCCTGTGCCACTCGTAATGATTTTGACTTCCGGAGCGAAGCTATTTTTAATGGCTTCGAGTGAGCCGGCGCTATCGGCCTTGAGGATAACTCTGAGTTCTTTGGTATCGACGGGCTCGGCAGAATCAAGTGGTTCTGTGCTATCGCTAGGCTCTAATTCTGTTTCTGGCTTCGCCTCTATGGCACCGCCGTGTTTGACCACCTCACCAACTTTGGGGAGCGCGGTAAACCCCAAGACTTGGACCGGCATACCCGGGGTTGCCTCGGGAATGTTTTTGCCAAGATCATTGAAGATTGCGCGGATTTTGCCGGTTGTTGATCCAGCACTGACGGTGTCTCCGACCTGGAGAGTGCCGGATTTGAGGATTAGGGAGGCGAGGATGCCTCGTTTTTGATCGAGCTTGGCCTCGATAATTGGGGCCTCGAGCGCGAGTTCAGGTGTATACGGGAGCTCCTCTAGCTCGGCAAGAAGGAGAATGGTCTCGAGGAGAGTGTCGACTCCGGCGCCGGTTTTGCCAGAGATCAGAACAAAGGGAGTGTTGCCCCCATACCCCTCGACAAAGACTTCTTGCTGGGTGAGCTCGGCTTTGACGACCTCGACATTTGCGTCTGGTTTGTCGGTTTTGTTGATTGCAACAACGTAAGGAACTCCGGCCTCTTTTATATGTTTGATTGACTCGATCGTTTGGGGCTTGACACTATCGTCGGCGGCGACAACTAGGACAACAATATCTGCGACCGTTGCCCCGCGAGAGCGCATCTGCCGGAAGGCCGCGTGTCCCGGGGTATCAATAAAGGTGATTGATTTGCCCTTGAACTCTGCTTGATAGGCACCGATTGATTGTGTGATGCCTCCGGCCTCCCGATCGGCAACTTTCGTGGTACGGATGTAGTCCAAGAGAGTTGTCTTGCCGTGATCGACGTGTCCGAGGATCGCGACTATGGGAGAGCGAGCTGTCATCTGTTTTCTGCCTCACGTTCGGCTTGGTAGCGAGCCATTTTTTCGGCTTCTTCTTTGGCCATGTTTTGCTTTTTATAGAACCTAAGAATCGCTTTTTCGGTTTCTTCGGGGCCGCGTGGATCAAGCTCGGCAAAGGTTGGCTTGATCTCCTCGAGTTTGGCCTCAAGAGTTTTGACGTCGGTGATTCCGAGATCAATAAGTGTGTTTCTTAGCTTGGAAGACAAGCCGAGAAGATCGATCTCAAACTTCTCTTCTCCAGAGGTAGAGAGCGCAATTTTGGTGGCCTCGGCGCCTTTGATATCGATCTTAAAGAGAGTTAGCTTGGCGGCAAGGCGAGCATTTTGGCCACCTTTACCGATTGCGAGTGAGAGCTGATCGTCGGGGACGATAATGATAGCTTTTCTCTTCCCTTCGTCGATCTCGACACTTAGCCCTTCAGCCGGAGCCAGAGCATTGGTGATATATTCCTTAATGTCTTTGGAGTACTCGATAATGTCGATTTTTTCGCCGTTGAGCTCGTTAATCACCGCTTGGACACGGATGCCTTTTTGGCCGACACATGAGCCGACTGGATCTACCCCATCTTGGGTGCTTTTGACTGCGAGCTTGGTGCGGTGACCAGGTTCCCTGGCTATTGCGACGATCTCGACTGCATCAGACCCCACCTCAGGAACTTCGCGGGCAAAAAGCTCTTTGACAAGCTCGGAGGCGGCGCGACTGACGATGATAGCCTTGCCTTTGTAGGTTTCGCGGATTTCTTTGATGTAGACCGCGATCCTTTGGTTGAGGCGATAGAACTCGTTCGGAATGGCCTCAGACGGCGGCATAATTGCCTGACCCCGGCCGATGTCGATCACGACGTTGGGGCCGTCAAAGCGAAGGATCATCCCTGTTATCATCGTGCCCACCTTGGCTTCGTACTCGCCTATAATTGCCTCTTTTTCGGCTTCGCGGACTCGTTGCATAATGACTTGCTTGGCGACCTGGGCTGCAATCCGACCGAATCCAGCGGGAGTTGCATCTTTGCCATCTTTTTCGACGGTGATTGCGCCTGTTTCTTCGTTGACTTGGACAGTGTAGCCCTCGAGCATTTCTTCTTCTTCGAGACCTAGATCACGTTTGAGGGCGGCAAGGAGAGCTTGTTTAATAGACTCGATGACGACTGCAGGATCAATTCCGCGCTCGGCGCAGATTTGATTAAGAGCTAGGGCGAATTCTGATTTTACTTGTGACATATGGACTCCTTCGGAGTAAATTCCAATAAATAAATAACAATATCCAAACTTGCTGAAGTGATGTTTTACAAAAAAAGTGGGTCTCCCCACCTTGTCAATCACACACTACAACACCTCTGATTATAGCACTGTTTTGGCTTTATTCCAAGTCGGAGAAATCTTCGTCAAGGATCACGGTCGCGTTAATATCGGACTCGAGCGAGCTAACGTCTGAGTCAGGCGCGGTTGAGGGCATAGCTTTTAGCTCTTCGTCCTCGATAACCATGGTCTCCTGTTCTGTTTCAAGTTTCGTGTCCCGAGCCAGATGGGACGCTTAAGGCACAAAGCGTCCTTTTTTGTTGAATTGTCGGGCAATTCTCGATGTTCGAAAGTTTCTTTTTCCAAACCCTCCAAATTTTCCACTTTAGAACAATTTGTCTGACTTACTGCCTCAGACAGGATCTTAAAGGCTCGGGAGTACTCCCAGCTGAGTTTACCTTCATCTAAGATGAGTCTTTTGAAGACCAGCCTGATAAGAGCTCTTTGCTCGTCTAACATTTCTTTTTTCTTGGCGGTTAAATAGATTTCTTTGGCTCTTTGTGAGAGTTCATAGAGATTGATACCTAAATTCAGATATCCGGTGCTGGCGGTGGAGTGTCTCTTGATAGTTTCGGTCAGTTCGTCTTTTTCCTTTGAATACTGTTTAAACTTGCGGTTATAAAACTCCTGGGTGATTTTCTCATCGAGTTTGTCATCGTATAACTTGTCCATTCTCCTGCTAACCGCCTCGTAGCGGGTTTCCAACTCGCCGACAGTGCTATTATGGTACTCGACTTCATCCCGATGGCTTTCCTTGAGTGCTTTTTTGAGCCACTCGGTGACACGCTTGTTTTTGATTCTTAGATTCTCAAATCCTTCTAAGAGCTGTTCTTCGGTTCCCGGCTCTTTGACCCATGTTTTCTGGGGACATTTGTTGTAGTGGTTACAGTGGCCATAACGATGGCCTCGATGAAGTTCCCAAGTAATTAGTCCTTTGCAGGTAGAGCAGCGGATTAAGCCTTTGAATAAATAGCTATGTTTCATATAAGTGGGTGTGGTTTTGCTTTTGAGTAGCTTTTGAACTTTGTCGAATAATTCTTTGCTGATTAAAGGTTCTTGTTTGCCTTCGTAAATTTCATCGTTCCATCTGATTTTACCCATATAGAAGGGATCGCGCAGTAGGGAGTGAGTTCGGCTGACTGCCAGCTTATTGCCCTGAGGTGATCTCATACCTTCTTTGTACATGGTGTTGGCCAGTTTCTTGATGGAATAGTCTCCAGAGGCGTAGAGCTCAAACATCTTGATCACTAGCTTGGAAGCACCTTCATCAACGATGTGGATCTTATGACCAGTTTCACCGACAGTTTTATAACCAAGTGGCGGCCTGGTCGGTAGCCAGCCTTGAGCCAGTTTTTCTTTTTGTCCCTTCTTTACATTCTCGGACAGCAGTCGGACGTAATACTCGGCAGTAGCCACCTTGACCCGCCACATAAACCATTCGTGAGAGCGGGAAGAATTGTGCAGAACACAGGCTTCTTTGGCCAAGTGAATTTGATGTTCTTCACTCTCGGTTATCCAGAGGTCGATAGTGGGGACATCGGAAAAGTTGCGGGTCAAGCGGTCCGTGGTTTCGACAATGATGGCACAAATATTTTGTTTTCTGACGTAAGCAATCATCTCCTCAAAGACCTTGCGTTGGCTTTTGCCTGCGGCTGATTCGGAGATGGCAAAGACTTTTTTAACTTCCAGGCCTTGTTTGTCGCCATATTCTCGCAGGAACTTCTCTTGAGCTGGGAGGGAGTAGCCGGTTTCTTCTTGTTCTTTGCTGGAGACTCGGCAGAATATTACGCTTTTCATAGGCAGACTCTTTTCAAGACAACAACATATAGGTAACTCGAGGGAATATCAAATTGAATTAGAACATTCCGCATATACTGGGCTATGCACGGAAACAGGACAAATAAAGGGTCAAAAACCACCGTCATTTCACCGTCACCATACCGAAGGGTTTTCAGGCTAAGACCTTCAAAACCCGGTGAACTTTCAGTGAAGCGCCGGTGAACCTTAATTGGTGCAGTTTTGACGAAGAGTTGGCGCAGGTTTTCTGTCCTATTTCTGTCCACCTTTTGTACACCCTGTTTCGCCTTAAAAGGTTCTAAATCCGCCCTCATGTTGCCCACATTCTGCCCACTTTTCTTATAAGGAAATTCTGCTGCTGGTTTTGCTACTGATTTGTCTTTCATAACGGCGCCGTTTTCGTTAAATTTTTTGTTAAAAACTCCTTCTAGTTTGCTTGTCGTCTTTCCGTGACGCATTGATGTGCAATCTATTGGCGAGTTTAGCCTTGTTAACTTGCAAATCTTCCATTTGTTGCTGCCTCCGTACGACGGTGGTGTCATGCGGAGCAAAGATAGTGATGATGTTTTGGTTGAGTTGGTAGCCATTACTAGCAAAGAGGAATTTACCTTTAACCTTGTCCTTCTTCTTTCGAAAGACTTTGATTAGAGGCTCGCCTTTGAAACGGGCTTTCTCCAAAGAAATAATTCTCCTACTTACACTGGCAACGCTATTTAAGCCAAGTATCTGGCTAAGTTTGCTCTGGGAGGGATAACACTCACCCTTTTTGTTCATGAAGACTGCCAAAGCAGTGAAAGTATGCCATTGATCGGCTGTGACCTGCGCCAAAAGAAGTTCCTTGAAGATAGGGTTTCTCCAGATTTGGAGGTACAGGTTGTCTGCTGCTGGTTGTGATTGTTTTGACATATATACTGTTTCTGGTTGCCTATGATTTAAGGACCACTACGTTTGGCTTCAATCTTCATGGCTGTTTCGGCAAAGTCGACTAGCGTCATAGCTACTTCTGTGACTTCGGCCAAGGTCAATTTAATTCCGTAGTCTTCTTCAATAATTTTCCTCAGCTCGAGTAATAGTTGTCGACTTACCATGGTCGTTTTTCCGCATACAAACGGTTCTTAACATCGCGCAACTGGTTAAAGAAAACCTGGGGAGAAATCTGGAATTGGTTGGAGAAAAACTGATCAGCTAAATCTTCCAGCTCAGGACTCCTGCGAAAGACAAACACTGCTTTGCGAGGATTGGACCGGTCAATTTCTTCAATCGGAAATTTGAGGGAAAGTGTCGTGACCAATGCAAGATCACTGGTCAAATAATGGGTAGAGTTATACGGTGACTGTGACATAGGTATTTCGAAAATCGAATTAACTATGTCCAGCCTAGCCGGAGTCTTATGTTTATCTCAATAAACTTTGTGGTGATTTGTGTTTACTAATGTAAGCAACTAGGTATTTACTTAATTCTCGTTGAAATATTCTGCATTAAGTCCTACACTTGTAGGTATGAGAAAAGTTTCTTTAGGACCACTGGAACAGGAAGTGATGGCTTGTATTTGGGAAAAGAAAACCTGTACTGCCAGAGATATTGTAGAGTGTCTCAGCCAGGATCGGGAGATTGCTTATAACACCGTACAAACGATTATGACTCGCTTGGTAGAAAAGGGGTTGCTCAAGAGAAAGTTGCAGGGCAAAACTCATGTCTATAAACCAGCAGCTAAGCAGAAAAATATTCTGTCATCTCTGATTAATCAGACCATGGGAAGCTTTACTGGCCAGTTTGGCGAGGAAGCTTTGATTGCTTTTGTGGACGGTTTGGATGATATTTCTGACGAAACTCGTCAGAAGTTAATCAAAAAATTACAGAAGAAATGAAAATAAGAATTAATCTATTTACCATATTCGTAGTCGTCTCAAGCGCCATCTTTTTGCTGGGAGCATATTTGTTAGCTACCAAAACTAGTCTGCACCCTCAGTTTTTCATTACTGCCTGTGGCGAAATCCTGAAGGATGTCGGTGAACACATTCACTTTAATCCTGACGGCGTAGTATCTTCCTTGGTGTTGTTGATTGCCTCTGTTGGTATAAGTTTATCGCTCTGTCGGTTGGTGAGGTTTTTGATGGGCCATAGGCGGTTACATCAGCTGAAAACAGTTGGCCAGATCCCAGATAAACTGCAAAAGGTTATAAATAAGCACAATCTTGATGAAAAAACAGTTTTACTTATTGGTGGTGACCAACTGACGGCATATACCATTGGCCTCTTTAAGCCACGAATAGTTGTTTCGCAGTCTTTAACACAGAAACTTACAAAAGAACAACTGGAGGCAGTGATTCTCCATGAGCTCTATCATTTACGAAGTCGTCATGTTTTATGGTTGTTGCTCTCAAGACTAATCAGTTCACTGTTCTTTTTTGTACCCCTAATCGAATATTTAGCCAAACAATTGCGAACTGAGTTTGAATTAGCTGCTGATGCTTTTGTGGTGGAGAAACAAAAAACCAAAGATCATTTGTGTGATTCTTTGGCTCTGAACCTGCAATATGCTGGTGATGTAGTTCCGCATTTTTCTACCTCACCGATAGAGAGAAGAGTAGAATCTTTGGTTGATAACAAGTTTTCATTTGAGAGGATGGGAATTAAGACTTTAGCTGTGAGTATATTTAGTTTGATATTAATGTTGGGAATTGCCATTGTTCAGCCGAGTCAGGTGACAGCTGGTTCTGCTTTTGAAACAGGCAGGGTTTGTAGCGAGGATGAAAGGTGTCAGACTACCGATTGCACTGGTCAGGAATCCAAAGATCTCCATAACTTCACATCAGCCGTGCCTGCTTCTCTTTTGCGTTAATTTTCTCATTGACAAGATATAAATAATCTCCTACAGTTGTAGGAGATTAATAAATTAAGGAACCTTTATGACATCATCAAAATATTCATTTACAGCATTAATTCAAGTGGTCAACACTCATTTTTTACTAATGTTAGGAAGTTTAGTTATTCTTGGTGTTGGTTTCTTTGGAGGCTCTCTCTGGACAGAAAATAAACTGTTAAAGGCAGGCAGTCTTGGTACCAATCCAACCGCTCAACAAGCAGGAGCTCAAGCTCCTGTGCCTCAGCCTCAACAACCCACTAAAGGTGTGGCCTCAGTTGACGACGATCCTGTCCTTGGAGATAAAAATGCACCAGTGACCATTGTTGAGTTTTCTGATTATGAATGTCCGTTTTGTAAACGTCACTTTGATGACACCCTGCCTCAGTTAATTGAAAATTATGTTGATACTGGCAAAGTAAAGATTGTTTATCGGGATCTTCCTTTATCTTTCCATGATCCGATGGCTACTAAAGAAGCCGTGGCTGCTAACTGTGCTCGTGAACAGGGTGGGGACAGTAAATACTTTGAGTATCATGATGAAATCTTTACTAGGACCATATCTAACGGCAACGGTTTGTCCGAAGCTGACCTAACCACAATCGCTACAGATGTAGGTCTAAATTTAAGCTCTTTTGATACTTGTCTTACCGACCCCGCCCAGGAAGAGGAAGTTAAAAAAGACCTGGCAGATGCGGGTAAGGCTGGAGCAACTGGGACACCAAGTTTTGTGGTCGGGAAATCAACTAGCAACGGAGAAATAAATGGTGACTTGGTAGTGGGTGCTCAGCCATACGCTGCTTTCCAAGCAGTGATTGACCCATTACTCGAGTAACCATGACAGTCTTTGAGATAATCAGACAACCAAAGTATTTAGCAGTGGCAATTACAGTCTCATTGGCTGTAATTGCTTTTGCTGCTTGGTTGCCGAATTTGCATTTAATCACCAGGACTATGACCAGCTCCATCATGACGTTGTGGCAGAAAACAAATCTTCTCGTTGGCTTGCTGGGATCTCTACGAACTAACTTTACGCCATTATCCCGTTTAGTGACGTTTGTTACTGCTGCCTTTGCCGGAGTACAGGTGAGCCTTCTTGTTTTTTACATCAGACAAGCTGCCAAATTACAGCAGTCAATGGGCATGTCAGCTGTAGGAGTAGCCACCAGTATGTTGGGGGTAGGTTGTGCCTCTTGTGGGTCAGTTGTGTTAACTTCCCTAATTGGTTTTGGTGCGACAACGGCTGTGTTGGGTTTTTTGCCGTTTAGAGGGCAGGAGTTTGGTTTTTTAGGTATCGGTATTTTACTGTTTGCCATTCACTTTACTATGAAAAAAATTAATGACCCACTGGTGTGTGGAGTAAAAAGCAAAGGAGGACAATAAACATGGATTATCCTGAAGAATGGAACGAGTTGCCTAAACACGAGCGCAAGAAAAAGCTCAAAGCACTGAGGAGGGAGCGGGAAAATAAAGTCGAAATGATCAAAAAGATCCGCAACTGGGGTTTGGTTGCTGTCTTTGTTATAGCTGGAGTTTTTAGCTTGATCCAGTTGACCAAAAAGTCTCCTGAACAAATTGAGTTTCAACAAAAAGTTGATGAGATTTCTCTTGAAGGCAAAGTGGAAGAGTTTCCGATTGAGGGTAGGGATCATGTTCCTGCCAGCACTAATGTTGAGTATCAAACTAACCCTCCCACTTCAGGTGGACATTTAGGTCAGGCTGAAGAATGGGGTATTTACAGCAAAGAGATTGATGACAAAGCTGGCGTTCATAACTTGGAGCATGGTGGCATTTGGATTTCGTATAAGGATATTTCGGAAGAAGAGATAAAAGTGATAGAAGACCTGGGTAAACAAAACTCACAAAGTACGGTGGTATCTCCCCGCTCCGATAATGACGACAAAGTCGTGGTGGCCTCTTGGGGTAAGATGATGAGACTCGATTCAGTCGACAAAGCGTTAATTCAGAAATACATAGATACTTACAAAAACCAGTCTCCAGAAAAACTGGCAAGGTGAGATAAAAAAATATGAACACACAATTAAAAACAAAGGCTACTATTACCTGCTCAAAGTGTGGATTTAAAAAGGAAGAGCAAATGCCGACCGATGCCTGCCAACATTTTTACAAATGTACTCATTGCGGAGAGACTCTCAAACCAAAGCATGGCGAGTGTTGTGTTTTCTGCTCATATGCAGATAGCAAATGCCCACCTAAGCAACTTGAGGCTATAAAATAATTATGAAAAACAAACCTATTTTAGTTGGTGGTGCTGTTTTGCTCATTGCAGTACTCGGAGTTGCTTTTTTGTTGTCTAACCAGAAAAAGATAGAAACGGATAGCTCGGTTAGTGCTAACTTTGCATCAGCAACAACGGATCTGACTAGTGCCAAAACACAGGAAACGGTTTCTTTGCAGAATGGTGATACGTATTCTCTCAGTGCAGATGTAGTTAAAAAGACCATTAACGGCCAGGTAGTGAAGATGTTGGCTTACAATGGTTCAATTCCCGGCCCTCTTATCAAAGTTTCTCAAGGAGCTGAAATCACGCTAAAGTTTACAAATAACACCGACGTCGATACTACATTGCATTCTCACGGGGTTAGGGTTGATAACAAATTTGATGGCGTACCCGATGTCACCCAGGATCCGATTAAACCAGGACAATCATTCACGTATACCCTTAAGTTCCCTGATGAGGGTATCTATTGGTATCATCCACACATCAGGGAAGATTATGCTCAGGAATTAGGCCTCTACGGTAACTTCATTGTTACTCCGATTAAGCTAGATTACTGGGCGGAAGTAGACCGCGAGGAAGCATTATTCCTCGATGACATTCTGATTGAAAATGGCCAGATTGCTTCCTTTGATAAATCAACTGTAAGCCATACCCTGATGGGTAGATTCGGCAATACCATGTTGGTTAACGGCGATGATAATTACAAGCTGTCTGTTAAACAGGGTGAACGGATTCGTTTCTATATCACAAACGCTGCCAATACCAGAGTCTTTAATTTCACTATTCCCAATGCTCACATGAAGCTGGTCGGTGGCGACAGCGGTAAATACGAGCGTGAACAATGGGCAGACTCTGTCACCATTGGCCCATCGGAAAGGTATGTGGTTGAGGTGCTGTTTGATACTGCAGGGGATTTTCAATTAGCCAATAAGACTCCTGATAAAACATATCCCTTAGGCACCATCGCTGTAAATCCGGCCACGGTTACTACCTCCTATCTTCTGGTTCCCAGAGTCAATGACGACAAAATTGCCGAGTTAAATCCATATCGTTCTTACTTCAGCAGTGTTCCTGATAAAAAACTAACACTATCAATGGTAATGGGAAACCCAGGCGGTCAAAGTTCAACAAGCGGAGGCGGACATGACATGCATATGATGGGCAATGGCCAGACAATGTCCAACAGTGCCATGCAAATGGGCGAAGATGACGGCCCTATTGAATGGGAAGATACTATGAGCATGATGAATCAAGGTTCAACTGCCCAGACACTTAAATGGAAACTAATTGATAGTGCCACAAAAAAAGAAAACATGGACATCGGCTGGCAATTTAAACAGGGCGACAAAGTCAAAATCAGTATTTTCAATGATCCTAACTCCATGCACCCGATGCAACACCCAATTCACTTCCACGGTCAACGGTTCTTGGTTCTGGCAAAAGACGGAGTAAAGAATGACGATTTAGTCTGGAAGGATACTGTTCTTATTGGTAAAGGTGAGACGGTAGACATTCTTCTTGATGTCACAAATCCAGGCGACTGGATGATGCATTGTCATATTCCGGAACACATGGAAGCAGGGATGATGAGTGAGTTTAAAGTGATTTAAAACTCATGAGTAAATATGCAAAAATCCTTACTATCGTTGGTATCTTAGGAGCTATATTTGTAGGTTTTCAGCTCTGGCGTGATACGCCGGCAGAGAATATAAACTCCGGATCCTTTTCTTCAGAAACTGTTGAGGATACTGATAAGGACAATCAGAACTTATCGTTTATCGAAAGCCTACGTCGGAGAGATTACGAGCCAAGCTTGATTGCAATTGAAAGTACCATTGCCGACAGTGGAGCATATACTGGCTATATCTTCTCCTACTTCTCGGATGGTTTGAAGGTTTACGGGAGAATGAATGTTCCCGATGATGATGGTCCTTTTCCTGTTGTCATTCTCAACCATGGCTATTTTAATCAGTCATCTTTTTCAAGTGGTGATGGTACCCAAACGATTGCAGATATGCTTGCCAGAAATGGTTATCTCACTCTGGCCTCTGATTACCGTGGGTTTGGAAAATCAGAAAATGACAGTCAGGGATCGCAAGGACATAATCCTAACTATGCTATTGATATTCTCAATCTGATAGCTTCAGTTTCTAGTTTAGACAAGGCTGACTCAAGTCGAATTGGTATGTGGGGGCATAGTATGGGTGGAGAGGTATCTATTCGAACTGCAGAAGTGACGGATAAAGTAAAAGCTGTGGTTTTATGGGCTCCAACGAGTACGAACCAATCGGAAAACGCCGCATTTTACGGCAGAGGTAGACAGACCACACCTTTACCGAATCAGGATGAGGGAACTACTCCTACAGAGGATAGTTTGCGCTACATAACCGCACCCATTAGTCTTCACCAGGGGTTAGCTGACACGGAAGTGGATCCTTTATGGTCAAAAGAACTGAATAGCGCTTTGGGGAAAGAAAACAAGACGGTTGAATACTTCGAATATCCTGGCCAAGATCACAACTTCAGAAACCTTGGGTGGGATGTTATTTCTAAACGAACTATCAATTTTTTCGATATATACTTAAAATAATTTTCGACCAACGGTAATTTCCGACTTGTCTTTTTGTATTTACTTTCATATCATTAAGTAGTGATATGAATGGAAATGATTTTTCAGTCGAGGCTAAATTCTTCAGAGGTCTTTCTGATTCAACCAGACTATCTGTTCTTCTGACTTTAATAGACGGCGAGAAGACGGTTAGTGAAATCGTTGAATTAACCCGCCAGTCTCAATCAAATGTTTCCAATCATTTAAAGTGCCTTTCAGACTGTGGACTAGTCAAAAACAGAAGGCAGGGAAAGAACATTTACTACTTTATAAGGGACCCAAAGATAAAAGAGTTACTTAAAATGTCAAAGCAGGTGATATCAAAGGTGTACTCTGATATAGAAGCCTGCCTGAAGTATAAATTG
The DNA here is from genome assembly GCA_964507925.1 of uncultured Pseudomonadales bacterium. GTDB lineage: Bacteria > Patescibacteriota > Microgenomatia > UBA1400 > UBA12108 > CAZDRB01. The sequence continues at coordinate 13,114 of CAZDRB010000003.1, read as the reverse complement.
TAAAACTATGACATTAACAACAACTGAACGTAATAGTGCAATAAAGCAGGCAATGATTCTGGTTTGGATTGGCGAACTTTGGAATGTCTTCGAGGCTGTTCTTGCTTTGGGTACAGGTTTTCAATCTGGAAGTGTCGCACTTATTGCGTTCGGGTCAAAAAGTGTCATTGAGCTTTTTCTTGGAGGAATCCTTATCTGGCAATTGAGAAAAGAGTGGAATTTGTCAAATGGAGAAAAAGTGAGTGAACATACTGCGCTGAGATATCTTGGCTGGGCATTTTTTGTTTTAGCTGTTTATGTCACAGTTCAATCTTCTGCAACCATTGCAGGGTGGCTACGGGAGCCGGAAACAAGTTTAGTAGGAATTTTCCTTGTAATCGCAAGTGCAGTGTTGATGACAATTTTATATGTTGCTAAAACCCGCATTGCCAAAAAAATTGGTTCAAAGTCGCTCCAAAAAGAAGCTGTTGCCACTCTTGCTTGCGATTTGCAGGACATGACGGTGCTTGTTGGTCTTGGTTTCAATGCACTATTGGGCTGGTGGTGGGCAGATCCTGTATCGGCACTGCTACTCGTGCCATTTCTGATTAGAGAGGGTCGTGAAGCGCTAGAAGAATCAAGAGAATGAAACAATAGCATAGTTGTTACAATTGTTGTATGCACAATCACGAAAATAAACGATCAGAAAATATCAGAGTTGCAGTAGCTCTAAATATTTTCTTTACAGTTGTAGAAGTTGTTGGAGGATTATTAACAAATAGTTTAACCATCCTTTCCGATGCTTTGCATGATTTTGGTGATTCGGTTACTTTAATTTCTTCGTATGTCTTAGAGAAAAAAGCACAAAAAGAGCCTGATCAGCGGCGCACCTTCGGTTACCAAAGATTGTCCCTTTTATCTGCAATTTTTGCAGGGATAGTGCTTACCGGAGGTTCACTTTTCATTCTCTCAAGAGCCATTCCCCGTCTTATTAAACCCGAACATGTTAATGCCCAGGGTATGATTTTTCTGGCAGTATTGGGTATTGTTATTAATGGAGCGGGTGCTTTGAGATTAAAAAGAGGCGCTAGCATGAATGAAAAGGTATTAACCTGGCATTTATTGGAAGATGTATTAGGATGGGTAGTTGTTCTTATAGGTAGTATCATTATTCTTTTTTGGGACAGCCATATTGTTGATCCGATAATGACGATTGGTTATACGGTCTTTATTCTCTGGGGAGTGAGCAAAAACCTTAAAGAAACTCTGAATATATTTTTGCAGGGAGTTCCTGGACATATTGACATCAATCACATCAAAGAAGGATTGATGAAAATAAAAGGCGTATTGGGAGTTCATGATATTCATGCTTGGTCACTTGAGGGCGAAACAGATATCTTTACGGGGCATATAGTTGTTGACAAAAGTTTTTTGAAAGATACTGACAATACTAGAAAAGTCATCAAAGACGAGCTTTCAAATCATCACATAGAACACTCTACTATAGAACTAGAGACAAAAGAGTACTGTTCGGGGATTGAGTGTAATAATGGTTATGAAAAAAATAATTATTAAAGTAACTCTAACCTGCCCAAGCATGGCAGGGCACAAAAGGTCACTATGTCCAACAATGCCTGCCAGCATTTCTATAAATGCCAAAACTGTGGTGAGATATTAAAGCCAAAAGAGGGTGACTGTTGTGCCTTCTGCTCATACGCCGATACGAAGTGCCCTCCCAAACAGCTCGAGGATTAAATGTTTGTTTCATCTTGGCTTCATGTACTGTTTGTTAGGCTTACTCTAAATCAGTATCAAAAAGGAAATATATGGCAAAACTAACTGAAAAATTATTAGCAAAACTGGGTATGCAGATTGAGACGCAAGGGAGTGAGTTGGACTTGGTTTGCGGTATGGAGCTTTCCGGTCAGACACAACACAAAGTTGTCCATAAAGGCAAAGTATATTATTTTTGTTCAGAAGGTTGCCAGAAACACTTTAAAGATGATCCTGAAAAATATACAGGAGAGTAATCAGATGGACACATACCTTAGTCCGGCTCAGAAATATAAAGTGGTACGCCGTCTTAAGATTACTCGCGGTCAGCTGGGAAAGATTATCACTATGGTTGAGTCCGACCAGCCGTGTTTTAAGATCGTTCACCAAACCAGAGCTGTCAGGTTTGCTCTGAAAAAAGTTGATCAGATTTTACTTGAAGAATATCTGGTTTATTGTTTGGGAGATGAGATTAAGCGCGAAGGATTACAACAGGAAATCCATCGGGCAATAGCCATGTTTAAGAAACTTGATGGGTAATTAACATGAATATCAATTTTTTCAAAATAATCTTATACTTAAAACAAGAAGGTGAAATTATGAAAAAAATATTAATGTTTGTCAGTATAGTCGTCTTAACAGGATTTCTTCTTCTAAATGGCAGAGGTGTTAGTGCTCAAGGGTCGATGATGGGCACCCAAGAAACACCCGCTACTTCCACATCACAAGGAGACATGCAAGTTGAATCAGTCGAAACTGTTTTGCAGGAAATTTTAGGTCAACAGAAAGTCTCCACGATTCAGCAGCTTGATCTTTCCAAAGTTAGTGATGACGATTGGGAACGTTTAGGCGATGCCGTTATGGAGGTTCAGCACCCGGGGCAAGCCCATGAAGCAATGGATCGGATGATGGGCGGTGAAGGTTCAGAATCCCTACGACAGATGCATATTAATATGGGGAAAGCTTACTTAGGATATGGTGGTAACTATGGTCCCGGCATGATGGGTGGCGGTGGAATGATGGGTAACTGGAATAATAATAGTTCTCTGAGAGGAGGTGGATTTCCTATGATGGGATTTGGCTCGATGATGGGGTATGGTGGCAACGCCGGAGTTTACGGGATTTTAGGCAGTGTAACCTGGATCGCTCTGATAGTGTTTTTGGTTGCCGGTGCCTACTATTTTATTAAGCAGGCGGGTAAGAAATAAACTATGGATCATCAAATGAACCACAATAATCACAGTGAAAGCAGTGGTGCGAAAGATTATTACACCTGTCCGATGCATCATGAAATTCATGAGGACAAGCCAGGCAAGTGCCCTAAATGTGGCGGCATGGATCTCGTCAAGAAAAGCTCACTGGATAGTGGCGAAGTTCAACACGACCATGCCAGCATGATGGCTAGCCCCGAAGCAGCCGCGGATTTCCTGCGCCGCTTTTTCATTGTGACCGCTTTACTGGTTCCTCTGGCTATATTTTCGGAACCTGCAGTGAAGTTTTTAGGAATGCCCGACTTTGCGTTGAGGTCTTATCTTGAATTCGGCATTGGCACAATTATTTTCTATTTCGGACTTATCTTCTTTCAACATGCCAGACACGAAATTATGGCCAAACAATACGGTATGATGACTCTGGTATCCCTCGGTGTAGGAGCAGGATATCTCTTTTCGGCAGCCTCGACCTTTATTCCGGCAATCAGCACCGAATTCTATCTGGAAATTTCTACTCTTATCTGGGTACTGTTGTTTGGTCATTTCCTGGAAGCTAAATCTTCCACTGCCGCAGGAGACGCTTTACAGGAAGTTGCCAAGTTATTGCCGAAAGAAGCCCATTTGAAAACTAAGAATGGTGTTAAAGAAGTAGAGCTGACTTCTCTCAAAGAAGGTGACGTGGTGATTGTTAAACCGGGAGAGAAAGTCCCAGCTGATGGTGAGATTGTTAAAGGTAGTGGCAATTTTAATGAAGCCCACATTACCGGTGAATCAAAACCTGTTGAAAAAGAGACTGGTATGGAAGTAGTAGCCGGAGCTATCAGTATTGATGGCTCTGTAGAAGTTCGGTTGATGCGGGTAGGTGAATCGTCCACCATCGGCCAGATTCAGAATCTAATTTCTGAGGCTAAACAAACCAAGCCTTCCGCTCAAAAACTAGCCGACCGGGCTGCTAAATGGTTAACATTTGTTGCCTTGAGTGTTTCTATTCTATCTTTGTTTATTTGGGCTGTGGTTGTGGGTCAGCCGTTTGTATTTGCCGCCACCCTGGCTATTACCGTATTAGTGATTGCCTGTCCTCATGCTTTGGGGTTGGCTATCCCCACCGTTTCGACCATTGCTACCCGACTGGCAGTCAAAAACGGAGTTTTTATTAAAGACATGGGTAAGATCGAGGTAGTTAAAAATGCCGATTATGTGGTTTTTGATAAAACCGGCACTTTAACTAAAGGAGAATTCGGAGTGACGGGTATACATACGCTCTCGGGAGACGAAAAGAAACTGTTACAAATCGCTGGTAGCATTGAGTCCCACTCGTCTCATGTTATCGGGATGGCTATTGTGGCGCTTCTGAAAGAAAAGAAAGTAAATTATTCTGAGGCAACAAAAATTAAAAATCTGGCCGGCAAGGGTATGGAAGGCATTTATAGCGGACAGCAGTATTTTTTGGGTAATAAACGCCTAGTGGAGGAGAAAAAAGTATGGAACAAAGAAGTTGCTACAATTTATGACGAGCTTTCCACAGAAGGGAAGACACCTGTTTTTGTGGCGGATAAGGATAAAGTTCTGGGAGTAATTGCTCTAAGCGATCAGGTTAAGCCGGAATCCAAACAAGCGGTGGAAGAGCTTCATAAATTGGGAGTAAAAGTAGCGATGCTCACCGGCGATACTCAGGCGGCGGCTACCCCGATAGCAAAGCAATTAGGAATTGATACGGTCTTTGCCGAAGTATTACCTGAAGACAAATATAAGCACATCAGGGAGTTACAAGATAAAGGTAATGTAGTAGTCATGGCTGGAGACGGAGTTAACGATGCCCCTGCTCTGACTCAGGCTAACGCTGGTGTGGCGATTGGTGCAGGCACTGATGTAGCGGTGGAAGCTGGGGATATTGTTCTGACTCAATCAAACCCTCAGCATATTGTTCGCTTAATTATTTTATCTCGCAAAGTGTATTCCAAGATGCTGCAAAATCTTTTCTGGGCGCTGGGATATAACGTCCTGGCTATTCCGGCCGCAGCAGGATTATTTATTCCATTCGGATTCAGACTTACTCCTGCAGTTGGCGCACTTCTTATGAGCATGTCTTCCGTAATTGTGGTTATCAATGCCATGACACTCCGTAAGGTAAGGCTAGAGGTTTAATTTCATCCTGGTTTCATCCTAGTTCTCGTATAGTGAAATCATGTTAAGTAATGCTTCGAGCAGACCTTGGTCAATCTTTATTCAGGGATTCCTTTTAGGGTTACTTGGATTAAGTGCTTTTTATTACCTGCTTCTTTTTGTTGTAACCGGAGATCCTAATCATCCCCTAACTCAATTTGTACTATTTCAACCTTGGATGAGCCTATTGATTATCGGTTTTGGAGTTCAGATGGGGTTATTCTGGCTGATGCGAAAAGGCATTCAGTTTAATCTTCAGGAGAAGAAGGATTCTAAAATGGCAGCTGGTACTAGTACTGCCGTTTCTGGTATGGCCATGGTGGCCTGCTGCGCTCATCATGCTGTTGATCTTTTGCCCATATTGGGTTTATCTGCCGCTGCCTTATTTTTGAGCGAGTATCAGGAGCAACTTTTGATTTTTGGCGTTATAGCCAATTTGATAGGGGTCGGCATGATGCTCTGGTTTATTACTGGCCGTCCTAAGTTAGCAGTTATCTTTAACTCGATTTCTCATAAACAAAAGGAGGTGTTATGAACTCAAAAATATTTTTTATCATCCTGCTTGTTCTTGCTGGAGTGGTTGTTTTTGGAATATCGGCAAAACAGAAACAGGAAACTTCTGCAACGACTTCTCCGACAATAGAAACAAATGTGCAAGCCTCAGGAATATCATCGCAATCCAAAACCATGGGTGCAGTAGAAGTTGAGGTAAAGCCGGTTTCGATACAACCAGGGAAGGATATTGTTTTTGAATTGTCAATGAATACTCACTCGGTAGAGTTAAATTATGACTATACCCAAATCGCAATGTTAGCGGATGATAGTGGCAATACTTATAAGCCCGCGACATGGACCGGTGGAAACAGTGGGCATCACCTTTCAGGACAATTGATTTTTACTCCCCTTAACGGAGACCCAAAACAATTGACACTGACTCTTGAAGGGGTTGATAATGAAACTGAGGATTTTAGTTGGCAATTATAAATTAAAAAGGAGATGAACATGCAAAATCTGCATAACAGGAGAGGACAACTGAATGCGCAACCGGCAGCAACTGCTCTGGCAGTCTGGTCAGCTTTAGTAATGTTACTGCTTTGGGTACTAGCGAAGATGGGGCTCTACATCTCAGCGGCTGAAGCGATGGCTTCCTGGCATATGTTTTTCAATCTAAGCTTTATAGGGTTGGTTGGCGGAATGATTGAAGCGGCCGTAATCAGTTTCTTGGGAGTTTACTCGTTTGTGTTTGTTTATAACCTAATTGCCTCGAAATAAGAGATTATTTCTCCCGATTGATATACTTTAGGAATTTGTAAAGTAACCAGAAGGCTACCAAGGTAAAGATAATATCCAGCCCTGGTATCTTTTGGACAAAAGTGGTCACTGAAACCGCCACATTTTGAATCGCTTGAGTCACACTTTCTTCACTTCTGTTCATAGCTAATTTTCCTGACAATGACAGGAAGATGGTCAGTAGTCCCATCCCTACAAACATTACAAACGAGACCATATTGGAAACAGTAATCATATGAGTTTTACCCAAGAATGTTACTTCTCTAAAAGGCTTACGAAAGATAGGTTTGGCCAGAAAATTTCTTTTATCAATAAATAAACTGGCTAGATAAAGAGGTGTAACCATCCCTAGTACGTAAAAGAAACCAACTAGCAGTGACTGGGCCATGGTTGGACTGAGAGTTGATAGGGCTACCACTCCGATCAGCACTGGTGCGCAGCAAGCGCTGGTGATGCCGGAGATGATTCCCAGAATGTAAGTGGAAAGTGGATCGTCAGCTTGTTTGGTGAAGCTAAAGCGCGGCATGGGTAACTTAAAACCAAGTAATGATCCGAAGCCGACAAAGATTAAAAATAAACCACCGATGATATACGTCTTGTCATGTAAGTTAAAAAACATTTGGCTCAGGGCTTTAGCTCCCAGCACCACTGGCAACATCACAGTAAAAATACCTAGAGAGTAGATAAATGTCATCAAGACTACTCGTTTTTTTTCTTTGAAAACATTGGCAAAGTAAGCCGGAAGCAGGAAAGTTATACAGCAAGGGGCAAACAAAGCCACCATACCGGCGATAAACGAAGCCAGGAGTGAGAGTTGAAATAAAGTATCCATCTTAATTTTTTTTAATCACGCTGGCTGTGATTATAGTTTCTAAATCAGAGTAATTAGGGTTGTCAGTTTCCACATAAATAGTTCTGGTTAGCTCGCCCAGGTCGGTATCGTCCTTATGCACCGCCGGATCAAAGGAAACATTGACAGTAGTACTCTCATATGCAGCGAGTTCTTCTTTCTCAACACTGGCTTTAGTACAACCACACGAAGTAGAAACACGGGTAATTTTAAGAGGCAATGGGCTGTAGTTGGTCAAGGTAAAACTGGTAGTTGCCACATCGCCATAAATGACGGTACCCAGTTCCTGCTTATCTGGCCAAAGCTGAACAGAGACCTGTTGCTCTTTGTAGGCATTAGTGCCACCTTTCAGATCATAGACATTGGTATAACCTAAATCGGCTATTTCTTGGCTAGCTCGCTCACTCATACTGCCGGAGCGACAATAGACTAAAATTGGGGTGGATTTGTCTTGAGGCAATTCACTAGCTCTGGCACTAATTTCTGTATCTGGAATGAATGCATCGGTGCCGGGGATGTGAGTTTGTTCCGGCGTATGAACGTCAACCACAAAAGCATTTTTGGCTTGAGCCAGTTTCGCAAATTCTTGCGGGCTAACGAGAGAAACTTTTGCTCCCTCTGTCGTTTTCTGAGTCAGTGTCGAAGTTTTGTTTGGTTGTTGGTTCTGATTCATCACCCAGCGGACTCCCCATCCAGCTAGGATAATTGCTACCAGAATGCTTAGTACTAGTTTTGTTTTATTCATACTTGCCTTATTTCTTAACCACATTGGCTGCTAACTGAAATGATAGAGTTGGATTGTCCTCTGAGTTGGTGTTCATGGTCACGGTTCGGCTGATAGGACCAACACCACTAGGGCCGTGGAACAACGGATCAAATTCAACAACTAGCTCTGCTGTTTCTCCCGGTTTGACCTCAAAGACGCTGGAGTTCTTTTCGTGCATACCGAATTTTTTGGAAGTCTGGCTCGCTGTTTTTAGCTGGGCAGTAGTACACATGCAGGAAGTTTTAATATCGTAAAGTTTAAGTGGGGTAGAACCCTTATTTTCGATAGCAAAAGATTTGCTAACCGTGCCACCGTTGATATCTATAGTGCCCCAATCGTACCTATTTTCTCCCACCATCATACTGACCTGTGAATCAGCCGTCACCTGAGAAGTGGCACCAATTTTGGAACCAAAGTAAACGGCTCCACCTAGGATTAGAAGTGTGACTACAATGATTCCAATTAAAAAGGAATCTGGACCCTTCTTGGTGTTATGTTTTTTATCTTTAGGATTGCAGCAATCGTGATTCATATTATTTCTCCTGTTCTAAAGTAATTGTTAATTTGGTTTCAAAATCAATCGGATCGTTACTGTGTACCGAGACCGTACGGGTAACAGCACCGGTTAGATCTGGATGTATGCTTGGGTCATAGTAGACTTTAACTTTGGCCTCATCTCCGGGAGCTATCGCCACTTGCCAGGCTGCATCTGGTTCCTCTTGACCATGGCCAGCCATATAGAATCTTGGACCCTCTTTTCCTTGATAGATCAGACTCCCAGATGTACAACCGCATGAAGAGGAAAGCTTGTCGATAACAAGATCACTTTTACCATCGTTTCTAATGATGAATTCAGTTGAAACTATTCCGCTCTTTTGACTGACTATGCCTAAATCCTTCTTGGTTTCAGTCGTAGCGATTCTGGGAGCATCCTCAGGAGCATTGGCTAGTAGTTGTTCGCGCAGAGCCAGTCTGTCTGACTCCTCAGTTAGCCTTTCCAGTCCGAATTCCTGAGCCGTAGCCAGAATAATTCCATTCTTGTCAGCGCCGGTTGTAACCTTCTGATCAATAAAGTCAACCATCTGAGTCATAGCCCCACAACAAGGCTCCTCTTTTTTTAATGGTTGTCCACAGCAGGGGCAGGTAAACATCGGATAAATTTCTTTGGCTTCAACCATCGAGACTGCGGAAGGAACATTAATTTGGTGTTTCATTCCCAGCATCTGGGCAGCTGAGGTCAGTGGGCTGGCAAAGAGGATAATCAGTCCCAGAAGTGTGGCTACCTGCCAGAAGAGTTTGCGTGGTGAGAGTTTAAGCTTTTGTTTCATGGTGTTTATGCTCCGCAGCCACCACCGCCTTGTTGGGGCTTAGGAAGACTCTGAATTTTTTGACGGGTCTGTTGATAGCCCTGGGCACTGGAGTATTCGGCACTCAGGGCAGTTTTGGCATCTACCTGGTCCCAGTCCTGACCCTGTTCTTTGAAGTAGGTAGCCAGATCAATGTAAGTTTGTGGGAACCAGAAGGAGTTAACTTTGAGAGCTACATCATACATTTGTTGTTCATTAGCTCCATTTTTAGCCATTAATTCCAGGAGTCCAAGCATAGCCATACCATGGTTACAGTCAGGGAAGTGAGTTGAGTTACCACAACATGGTCTGTAAATACCCCGGGAGACTTTGTCCACCAAGGCTTGTTGCTCATTGGTCAACGTAACATAAGCGTGTTTGCTATAGTGGTCGAATCCTGCACCCTTTGCTAGAGACCATCCGCCAGTAGCCGCAAATTTACTGGCATCACCTCCGTATTTTTCATCAGTCATTTCGCCGTTTTCTAAGATATCGTTTTTATTAGCTAGGCCAAATGCCCACAGAAGATCCAATAAATAACGACTGTTCTGCTGAGTTAGTACAACTGGCTGGTTACTGTTGCCGGAAAGCATCTGTTCTTGGGTATTAGACAAACCTCCCTCAAACAAGGCTCTGAATTTTTGTTCGTCAATCACCCCATCAGCAACCATCCGCTGACCCAGATCTCCCCAGGTGATGGGCAGAGTAACGCCTTCTTCCGGTAGCACCTGGCTGGTGAGTGAAGCAGTATCAACTTTAAAGGTTGTTGTACTACCAGGCACTACAGCGATATTTTGTTTTTTGGAAAACCCTTTCAGGAAGGAGAATTTGGGAGTGATGCTGATTTCAAAAACCTGAGTCAGGATAATAACGGCAAAGAGGATAAGCGCCATACCCTTCCAGAAACCGGTCTTTTCAACCAATTGCTGAAGCTTAGCAGCTTTGGATCGCTTTTTAATACTTGGTGTTGGATTATCTTGCATACTTTTTTCTCCTGATTAAGGTATTTGTATGCAGATTAACAGTCTTAAGATGAAAAGAAGATGAAATCTAAGATTGGAAGGTAATTGTTACCGTAGTGCCTTTATTGGCCGTAGACTCAAGCTGTATCCGACCACTAAGGTCTTCAACCACTGCTTTGGCAATCGCCAAACCCAACCCTGAGCCTTTAGCGACAGCGTTTTCTCCTCTAAAAAAACGGGTGAATAGTTTTGTTTGATCTGTTTTTTTGATGCCCAAACCAGTGTCAGAGATTTTAATAACAACTTTTCCGGTTTGCTTCTTAAGACTGATATTGATAGTCCCTTTAGGACGATTGTATGAAACAGCGTTGTGGGCGATGTTTGAGAGAGCTCGCTGGAGTAGTTTTTTATCAGCCTTGATTTGAACATTCTCCTGAATGTCTGAGGTAACTTTCAAACCTTTGTCTTCTCCTAAAGTTGTAGTTAGCTCCGCTAAGCTTTGCATAAGTTTTGTTAGTGAAAGTCTCTCTATATTCTGTGATTTACCGCCGACCTTAGAGAGAAAAAGCAAGTCGCCAATGGTGTCACTAGTGGTATCAATGGTAGATAGCTGTTCCTGTTTCATTTTTTGGGTAACATCACTGGTTTCTATTTGTGATCGCAGTACTGCCAAAGGGGTTTTGAGCGTGTGAGCCGCATCGGAGAAAAACTGACGTTCACTGGAGAAGACTTCTTGTAACTGTGCCAGCATGGAATTAAGGGCAGCCTGAATGGCAACCAATTCCTGTGTAGCTGAATTGGTACTTATGCGTTTAGAGAGCGCAGAGCTGTCACTGATTTTTTGGGCTTGGTTGGCGATACTTTCTAACGGCTGAAGTTGTTTTTTAAGAAGATGAAACCCGAGGAAGGTAATTGGCAGAACCAGGAGAACTACGATGCCGGTGACAATCATCAACATTTTGCTAAAGGTGGCATACAGCACCTGGGTGGAATAACCCACCGCCAGAATACCCTTACCGGCACTGATCTGTACTGGCATGGCGGCAAATCGAATATTACTTTCGGTGAAGTGAACAGGAGCTGATTCATAGAGGCTACTGGAGGTCAGGATTTTCTGCAACTGGTGTTCAGTAACCAAGGCTACATCTGGGCTATTGGTTTCTAGAACAGGTGCGCCGTCAGGAGACAAAACAATAATGGTCATACCCTGTGCGCTGACTAGGTTTTTTAGGAGTTCGTCCCGCTCCTCACCCCGGTAATTCTGGACAATTTCACTGGCTTCGTTAACGGCAATATGGACATGATGGTCAATTTGATCTTGAAGAGTGACCCAAAACAAGATGCCGGCAGCAGTTAGAAAGACGGCAATAATCAGAGCCACAGAGGTCAAATACCACAAAGACAATTTACCTCTGAGTGTTCTAGTGATGTGTTGTAGCTTACTTCTCATGTTTGCCCAAAATATAGCCTTTACCACGGATTGTAGTGATTAGTTTGTCTTTGGAGTGTTTTTCTAATTTTCTTCTTAAATTTCGGATATAGACATCAATGACGTTGGAGAGCGTATCAAAGTCACTACCCCAGATATGCTCCATCAGCATGGTACGGGTTACGGCTTGTCCGCTGTGCTGGGCAAGGTACTCAAGAACAGCAAACTCTTTGGCGGTTAAATCTAAGGTGTTGTTTCCAACTTTCGCCAGGTGTTCTGCTGGTTTTACCACCAGATCACCTATCGAAATCACTGGCAAGGCACTTTGGCTATTACGGCGAATCACCGCTCTGATGCGGGCAATCAGTTCGTTGGAATCAATTGGTTTGGGGACATAATCATCGGCACCCAGATTAAGTCCTTTTACTCTATCTTCAACCTCACCACGGGCAGTGACGATAATTACTGGTGTTTGATTTTCACTTTGACGAAGTTCCTTCAACAAATCAAAACCACTGCCGTCAGGTAAATTTATATCGAGCACCACACAGTCATACTCATTGACTTCTGTCTCCACCAAGCCACCATCCTTAGAGAAGGCGACGTCGACTGCAAAGCCGTCCTTTACCAACACCTCTTTCAGGTTTTTGGCTAGAATTTGGTCGTCTTCAATAATTAGTATTTTCATGGTTTAAATTTCATCAAGTAACTTACTATCTTTTTATACTCAGGATTTATAGAGTAAATCCTTCGTTTACCCACTTTTTCAGATAAGACAAAACCATTTTTTCTCAATACCTGCAGATGCTGACTAACATTTGATTGTCTGATGTTGAGTTGTTCACCCAGCCTTCCTACATCCTGATGTTTTTCAAACAACAAGTTAATTAACTCCAACCTGATAGGGTGGGTTAGGGCTTTATACAGCGTTGTATATTTTAGCGATAACAATCCTGACATATTCAAAACCCTGAATGGGTTTAGCTATATTCTACATCACGCAAGATGAAGCGGGGATTAAATCTGTCTAGGTATAAGAAAAAAAATTAAAACGGCAATAACTTGACTTTTAGCAGCAACGCAAGCTAACATCGGCAAACTTTGGAGAAAGGAACATAATATGACTATGACAATGAAAAAATCTAAAAACCGTCTTATGCCTCTCGTTGGGGTGCTGTTTATTCTCTTAATACTTCTGTTTATTGGTGTACTGCGCGTCAAGGGTGCTAAGGAGCAGTATTGTCTTGCCCAAACCCACATGCAATTCCCAATCACGACTCAGATGGAGGGTGACAAATGGAATCACTTCACTGGTTGTTTTGACAAGTTATCCTTCAAAGACTCC
>CAZDRB010000002.1:0-47248 GCA_964507925.1 uncultured Pseudomonadales bacterium | reverse complement strand
AGTTGCGGGCTACGGCGGCGGTGTCAGCTTGGCGCCAACTGTGCCAGTCTGCAAGAGGTGCGTCGAGTTTGTAGGTCCTGAGCCAGGCACCAAGGACAAGTAGAAGAGCAACTACTGAGATCTCAAGAATTTTTCGCATTTTTAACCTCGATTTCGGTGGCGCGAAGGACTAGGGCTGCGAGTATCCAGAGAGTGTAGGCAACCTTGCTTGACTCGAAAACATCGATATAGAGCGCGTTAATCAGGAGTCCTACAATTGCTCCGAGGAGACCAAGATAAGCTATCTGGTACTCAGGAGAACTGGTCTTTTGCAGGCGCCTATAAACCGTCACAAAGAGTACGATCAAGATTGCGAGAAACGAAATGGCTCCAAGTAAGCCAGTCTCGCCAAGCATGCGAAGATAATCATTGTCGGTCGACTCGGCCTGAGTAAACTCGTCGTTAAAAGACTTGGTCAAAGTCGAGAAGCCAGAGCCAAGGAGTGGATTCTTTTTAAAACCTTCAATCGCCCTGGGCCAGAGTGCGTCTAGGCGGATCGCGACCGAGAGTCCATACTTGAGTGCGTTCTCGCTATAGCCCCCGCCAGTTGAAGCCGAGGGGGTTGCGCTCTCAGTTGAAGTTGGAGTGCGCAGATCATCTTCTTCTTTGGTTACATCTGGAGGGAGGGGCTTTTCTGGAGAAGGTGGAATGTCTGAAGAAACAGCTACTTTGGCAAGCTCGTCGGTTGAGATACTATCCTTGGGTGGCTCGGGGCGTGCTGGCTCGAGAATGGATTTTTTCCAGGCTTCGAGGCGGTAGCCGACATTTTTGACGGCGTACATTTTTTCTTCGATTTTGCCAGTCTCCATCCAGGGGACAAACTTTTGGATAGCCTGAGGTGACTGGAACATTTGATAAAAACGCTCAGATAAATCCCCAAAGAGAAGCATGATCGTGAACGAGATAAACATCGTCCCAAACCACTTGCCGAGGCTCCACTTAAGACCGCGAGTACGAACCAAGATAGCGGCAATTATCGTGATCCCGACCAAGTAGCCAATGAAAGAGGTGCGCGAAGCAGTCAAGATAAATGACCAGTAGGCAGCAAGGGCGAGAACAACGAGACCGAGTTTGTAAAGCTTTTGTTTGACTATCCAGATTGAGGACACGAGAAATGACAAGAGCATCATGAGATAGGCGCCGTAGTCGTAGTGACCACCAAAGGTACTCATGACTCGCGATGTCGGCGAGAGATAGAGTCTAATCCCCTTGCTAAACTCGCGGTTCATCGTCGAAAATGCCGGCCAGTAGAGATACTTTTGCCCAAAGCCATAAAGGACGACGAGAATAAGGGTAACAAAGCCGGTAAGAAAGAGTTTTTTGAGATCGCGCTTAGTTCGCACGGCGCTATAGGCAATAAAAAAGAGAGAAAAGTATTCAAAGCGGCGGAAGAGATGTAGGATGAGCTTGAAGATGTGCTCTCTAAACATGGGAACGGTACCTGTCACAAAGACCGCGCTCAGCGACGAGAGTACAGCAACGCCTAGATAGACCAAGATTAGTTTGGAGATCAGGTTACGCGGAAACTGGATTTTTTTTCTTAAAATCTGAATCCCCCAGACAAGTACGGTAAAGAGAATGAGAATATCCTCGAGTCTAAGTCTCACAATATAGCCCTCGATCAGATCAGAGAGCGGGATCTTGGGGTAGAGCGGGATGACCACGATCAAGATCCCGGTCAAGAGTGTAATGATGTTGTTGTCGAGCCAGCTAAAGATTTTTTTTATCATGCTTTTTTAAAGAACTTTATGTATTCTTGTAGAGCGTCGTGGCGGCTCGGGATCAGAGCATATAGGAGGATTCTCATGATGACTCCAGTATAGATGACAAAATTGATGTAGCCTAGGAGGTGAGGATAGTGCTTCTTGTAGATGTACTGAATACCCTGGAGTTCGTAGGTGAGGCGGAAGGCGTTCGCTTTTTTGGTACTCACACTCCCGATATGGACGACCTTGGTTTTGGTGGTTAAGTAGACCTTTTTACCCAGGCTCTCTTTGAGTCTCCGGTATAGCTCGACCTCCTCGGCGTACATAAAGATCTCTTCGTCAAAGCCGCCGGCGGTGAGAAACTCGTCTTTTCGAAAAGCAATACAGGCTCCCATGAGCCACTCAGGCGTTTTGTCTTTTTTGTGCCAGTCTAGATCATATACGTGATACGGAGTTGGAAATAGCTTTTTGATGAGCGGGAGTTTGTCTAGCCACCACATCCAGGCGGTGACTCTGAGCGGGGTCGGGAGATAGCCCCCGGACTGCTGCATACTTCCGTCTTCGTAGCGGAGCTGAGGTCCGACCGAGACGATATCTCCTCTATTTTCGAGAATATCGATCATAACTCTGAGCGATTCGGGAGCAAGAAAGGCGTCAGGGTTAAGCAGGAGTAGGTACTTTCCGCTCGCAATTTTTGCCCCCTGATTGTTGCCTCCGCCAAAGCCGCGATTTTTGGTGTTCGCGATAACTTTGACCTCAGGAAGGTTCTTTTTGACGTATTTGACCGAGTCGTCGGGGGAGTTGTTATCGACCATGATAACCTCGATCTCACCCTTCTTAAATCCACGACTCCCAAGGGCAGATTTGAGCGCTTTGACGGTATATCTTCTCGTGTTGTAGCTAACGATGATGACTGAGACTAGCGGTTTGTGGTTCATGGTTGATGGCATATAGTAAATATTATTGAAATAGTTTAAATCTACCCAGACGATAGCTTGGATTTTTGAGCGACCTAGTTCCAATCGATTTTGCCGGTACGCCTCCAACAATATCAAATGGTGCAACATCTTTGGTCACGACAGCCCCAGCTGCAACTACGGCCCCGTCCCCGATCGTGACTCCGGGCAAGATAATTGCACGTGGCCCGATAAAGACATAGTCGCCGATCTTGACTGGGGCGCCGACTGCGTGAAAATCGGGCGCAGAGAGATCATGCTCTTGACTGTAGATCATGACTTCGGAGGCGATATCGGTATGATTACCGATTGTGACTTTGTCACGGCCATCGATAAAAACTGCGTAACCGATGATCGTGCCCTCACCAACCTTGATATTTCGAGGATCAAAGACTCGGACACCTGTGTGGAGCGTGCTGTTTTTGCCAAGCCCTATTCCAGCGAGTCGCCAGACTAAATTACGTACAGAGTGGAGAGGGATCCAGGTTGTGAGGTGGAGGAGCATGAGGCCAAAGTCGAGGACATAGCTTTCTAGCCGAGCAAAAATTTTGTTTATCGCCTGTTTCCAGGACAATTGATTGCCGTGTTTGTCTTTTAGAGGCGAGCTCATAGATTGATTGTACCCCAAACTACCCTAGAATCGGTAGTTGTCTAGGATCACCGAGATGCTTGAGATAGAGCTCGATACTGTCCCCGTGATCAAAGGCTATTTGGTCTCTAGGAGGAAGAGAGTCGAGCGGGAACCACTTTAATTGAGCTACCTCCTTGTCGCTGTTGCCCATTTGTTTGACCGCATTGGCAAGAAAAATCATGTCAACATTTTGCCTGTCTTCCATGGGCCTGTTAGGAGAATCATTCACGCGAAACAGTAGTGTGTCGCCAATCTCCCAACCACTTTCTTCCAGAACCTCACGCTTGACTGCCTCAACCAACGTCTCGTCCCGATCGAAATATCCACCGATTAGCGCCCATTTGCCAACCTCCGGCATATCGAGACCTTTGACAGGTGCTCGCAGTCCCAACAATATCTGTCCATCTTTAATGACAATAGTATTAACTGTGACGTGACGTAAACCAGGACTCGCTATATTGCCATTTTCAAATGTACAGGTGATCATTTGATCTCCTTTTTTATTATTTCAAGTGTCTCTTTGGCGCATTTTTCCCAGGAAAAGTTCTTGGCCCGAGCGAGGCCTTTTTTGACCCAAGCCTCGCGGTCGCTTTGTATATTTGTTATAGCTCTTGCGATATCTGCTGGATCAACTGGGTTAAAGAATTCGCCGGCTCCACCTACAATTTCCGGAAGCGATGAGTTATTTGAAACAGCAACTGGAGCCCCGCAGGCCATCGCCTCGATTGCAGGAACCCCAAAACCTTCGTACAGTGAAGGGAGAACGTAGATCTCGGCACCTCTATATAGTGCGTGTCTGGCCTCGTCCCCAACGTAGCCTGTCATTACAATATCCTTGCTGTGTGGAGAGTCTTTGATGATTTTGAGCGTATCTTCGGCTAGCCAACCGATCTTGCCGGCGATCACGAGCTTGCCTTTGTAGCCCGCGTCCTTGAGGAGGTGAAATGCCTGCACGAGTTTGATCAGGTTTTTCCTAGGTTGAATTGTTCCGAGGAAGAGGATGTAGTTTTTGTTTTTCAGTTTGTAGTTAGAAAAAGTAGAATTGTTGACAGGGGTTGTCACATTGAAAAAATCTGCGTCATAGCCGTTATGAACGACCGTGATTTTGGAGCTCTCAACACCGTAGATCTTGATCAAGTCTTCCTTGGTTGCCTGGGAAACGGCAATGACACGCGACGCAGTTTTGACTGCGCTACGCGTCCAGTTTTTGAGCTTGTACAAGTCACTTGGCAAGAACAGATCAGGAAAGTATTCGTAGGCGAGGTCGTGGATCGTGACGACGCTTTTGCCTAGACCAAATGCCGGAGCATAGTGGGCAGGCGACCAAAAGACAGTGTTTTGTCTATGAGTTATTAGGTGGAGAGGGAGCGCGAACCTAAGCCAAGCACGTTTGGGACCGAGCTGGCGATATTTCCAATGTGCTGTCTCTGGCGGCATGTCGCCTGCAAGATCGTCGCGGTGGTAGAGATGAAAATCGAGATTGTTGCTTGTAGTAGACCAGTGCTTGAGAATCTGGTAGCAGTACTGACCAGTGCCGACACGGCTTGCGACGTTTGCCTCGTTGATATCAATTCCGATTACCAATTTTTTCATAAACCTCGATTACTCCCCTAGCACAGTTTTGCCAGGTAAAGTTTTCTGCCTGTTTGTATCCTAGCTTAATTCGCTCACCCCTGCTAGCGAGAGCCTGATCCACTCCTTGTCTTATCGAGTCCTCCGACTCTGGGTCGATCAGGATAGCTGCCTTGCCTGCAATCTCTGGGAGAGAAGAAGTGTTCGAGGTCACGACTACTGTCCCAGAGGCCATCGCCTCAAGAACCGGAAAGCCAAACCCTTCGTATAGCGAGGGATAAACGAAAGCGGAGGAGCTCGCGTAGAGTGCGGGCAGATCTTCGTCTGGCACAAAGCCGATTGAGCTTGTTTTGTCACCCCAACCGTGCTTGCCGGCTATTACGAGCGGGAGCTTGAAGCCCGCGAGGGCGCTCACTAGCCTTTGAATGTTTTTTCTGGGCTCCTGAGTAGAGAGGGAGAAGACAAATTCATCAGGAAGATTATATTTCTTTTTCACTTGATCTATTTTATTTTTCGATTGTGGTGCAAATTGTGGATCTATACCTGGATATATTACTTTTATGCGCTGAGAATGAATGTGATATATTTCCATAAGATCATTTTTTGTACTCTCTGAGTCGGCGATCACAAAAGTCTCGGACTTTGCGACTTTGGCTAGGCGCTTTTCCTGGGCCTTGAGGATAATGGGGTCCACGGTCTCGGGATACTTTTTAAAGATCAGGTCATGGACGGTAGTTACGATAGGCGCCTTGGCGCTCGGCTGACTCCAGTCAGAGGCGTGAACTAGGTCAACTGGGCCAGTGAGGTACTCAAAAGGGATTGAGGTGTCGGAAAGTGCGTAGCCAGCCAAGGTTGGCGGGAGCGGGAATATTTTCCAGGTTGCGCGGTTCCACGGCTCAATTTTGCTTAGCCGCGTAAAGAATGATCTGTTTCTGAGCGTGCCAGCGTAGAGGACAAACTCGTGAGAAGTGTTAGCTAAGAGGAGTGCGTGGGTAAGTCCAGAGACGTATCTGGCAACTCCCGTGCCGGTGTAGCCCATCTGTGAGACGTCAATTGCGATTTTCATAAATATCTACCTGTATGCCCGAATATACCTTCTCTCTAGTTATAGTATAGCCAGAACGAGCGAAGTTTGCCTCGCCAAGGCGCTCCTGGTCAAAAAGATCCTCCACGTAGCGGATGTAGTAGATAATGTCTCCACTTAACTGATCCAGTCTTGGCTCGAGGATGGATCTCTCATAACCATAGTAGGTGAGAGGCGCGGACTGGGCACGAGAAGGCATGGCGAGGGTTGCATCACGAGGAATCTCGGAGGTCAGGGCACGCCAGTTTTCGCGGTGCAGACTAGGAGTTAGCCAAAAGTAGGCGAGTGCTGCTACCTGGAGCAGAATAAGTGAGCCGGCGAGATAACCCGACTTGAACCGAGAGAGGGCGAGCGCGAGGATGAGGAGGTATGCCGGCAGGACAAATAGTACTCTAAAGTACTGGTAAACCGGGAGGAAGATCGCGGTCACTACGCCGAGCCCCACCGGGACAATCAGCCAAGTCAAGAGAAGTGGGTATTTCCTAGGCTTGAGACGAGAAAGCGTGAGGAGGTGCAAGCTACCAATCAGGCCGACAATCCCCGCGTAGAGATAATTATTTTCAAAGCTGATTCTGCCAATCACAAACTTGACCCAGGTCAAGGGGAGCGATTTCCAGTCTATTCCTCCGACTACCCTGCCCCACTCACGACTCGTCACGAGGGTCGAGGATCCAATTGAGAGCGAGGAGAGGAATGATGGTAGCCATAGAACAAGCGTGATCACAGACAGGGCCTGGAGCCTAAGGAGGTCGTAGCGTTTGTGATATAGGGCGTAGATCCCTTGTGCCAGGAGGACAAACCAGGAGAGATAGCTAGTCCAGAGGAAAAGAGTTGTGTATAGGGTATAGAGTATAAAGTATTTTGTATTGTTTTTGGTTAACAATTGCAGAAAGTAATAGAAGCTCGCGGTGACTAGGAAGGCGGTGAGACCGTAGGTCCGCCCTTCTTGAGAGTAATAGATCAGGAGAGGGTTGGTTGCGGCAAGTAGTCCCGCCAGATACATGAGTTTTTGACCTCCATACTTCTTTGCGATCATTGCGGTCAGGTAAACGGTTCCCACACCCGCAGCGAGTGACGGCAGACGGAGGGCGAGCTCGCTGTAACCTGCAATAGATGTCCAGACTGATAGGATCAAGTGGTAGAGGGGAGGCTGAAAATCGGCGAGTGCGTAGGTTAGGAGTGGTCCCATCTTGCCCATCAGGGCGAGAGCCTGAATTGCTTCGTCGAGCCAGAGCGACTGGTTAAGGAAAATTAGCCGTAGGATAACTGCAATCAGTAAAATTAGTTTCATTTGGATGTTTTCCCGGTTAGGAGTTTCTCGATGATGCCGACAAAACGACCGAGGTCATAGACTAGCTTGAAGACGATATAGCGAGGCTCGAGGTTGAGAACTGCCTTGACTGGGGCAACGATGAGCGAGACCGGGAGCGAGGTGCGAGCGAGTGCGTAGAGAGTCCCGATCATTCCCAGCTTGTATGGGCGCTTGGCGAGCCAGCGAGCCTGAACGTAGACGGCGGACAAGGTCGCTGGATTGGCGTGGTAGCAGACTGCTCTTGTTCTGAGCGGCCGAACCCCGAGTTTGGCAAATAAGCTCCAAGTGTCGGTGTAGCCGATGTTATCAAACTCCCCTACCCGGTCAAACTCAGATTTGAGAATTGCGCGAAAGTCGGTGCCATACTTGGGGGGATTTTTGGGGAAACGTTTTCTGTCCTCCCACCCCTCCTGTATGTTCCAGCACCTAGCCCAGATATTTTCCCAGTTAGCGACTCTTTCTTCGGTCGTGTAAGTACCTACCACTTTCCCAGTAATGATTGGTTCAACTAGGTCTTGAGCATAGTTTGGATCAAAAACCATGTCGGCGTCGACAAAGAGGAGAATCTCGCTACACGCAGACCTCCCCCCTAGGTTACGGGCAAGTGCAGGTCCTTTGTGAGCTTGAGTTAAAAGTTTAACGTCCGAGTACTCTTTAATTATAGAAAGTGTTCTATCGGTTGAACCGTCATCAATCACGATAATCTCAATTGAAACAGTCTGAATAAGCAGAGAATCGATACAGGCTCTGATCGTTTTCTCGGCGTTGTAAACGGCGAGAATGGCTGAGGCAGTAGGCTTAGGAGGTGAGGTCATGAAACTCCTTTTCGAGTTTTTTGATGATAGCTCTGAGCTCATATTTTTTCAGCTCCTTAGTATAGCTTACCTTTCCCAGCTCAAGTGCTCTCTTGATCCCGTCCCGAATAGCAGGCGGGTCATGCGGATCAACATATATCCCTCGGGGACCGATAATCTCGCGGCGGATTGGGTCATCTGAGGCGACGATAGGTAGACCTGCAAGCATAGCCTCGAGGTATACCCGACCAAAGGCTTCTTGCTTATCTGGGACAAAGCAAAAAACACTAGCCTCACTGTAGTAGGAATAGATCTCTTGATGATCAACCTCTCTGACCCAAGAAAACTCGCCCGGATACTCATTCAGTTCTTTTAGAACCCTCGCTTCTTCCTCCCCACTCCCGATGAGATGGTAGCTTACGGGTAGTTCTTTAACCGCCTCGATGATACTCGGAATATTTTTGTATTTGGAGAGCGCGGAGACAGTGAGCACGATTGGTTTTGAGAGCGTGAGTTTAATTTTACTTGTTGATTTTGGCTTGAGCACTGGATTTGGAATATAGATTACTTTGGTTGTGCGTGAGGCTAAGCTTTCTGCCCATGCACGTGCCGCTTGGGAGAGGGCGATAAAGAGGTCGGGATTTTGAGCCAGAGTCTTTTGGTCGTGGTGGCCGATACCAGCGTGACCAAAAGTCACGACCTTGGGACGAAACGAGAGGCGACGAAGCACCTTGAGCTGAGGCGCGCCGTTGACCGCGATCACGACGTCGGGATTGAAGTTTTTAAGTTCAGGCAGTGCGGACGCCGTAAATTTTTTTACGGCCCTTGACTGCTCGTCAAGACCTAGACGAAAGAGTACTTTGGAAAAAAGATTGTTAGGACTAGTTGCCGGTGCACGCTCGAGCGGGTAGGCACGCTTGACTTGATAGGTTGACTTTGACTTTTTTCCTGACTGAATCACTAAGACCTCGTGATTTTTGGCGAGAGCTGTTGCGATCTCGTGGACCACGACCTCGCTCCCTCTCTTTACTATTCCCATGGTGAGATGAAGGAAAGCTATCTTCATACAACTAATTTCCGCTTGAGCTTTTTGATCGGGGATACAACTGACGCGAGTGCTTCGTAGAGTACTCCGCGCTTTGCGAGTGGGTTAGGTAAATCGTCGGGATAGTTTTCATAAAAAACTTCTGGGACTTGGTCTTCTACCATGATCCCTTTTTCGATTTTGTATTTATTGCGGTTGAACATGGGGAGAGCTGTCCCCAAGCTCGACCTTTTGAGGTACATGGTGTGATAGAGATAGTTTGTAGTTGTGTACCATTTGTCTTTTTGATGATCCAGAATTGATCGACCTTCTTGATCAAAAAATCCTTCGTTTGGATAATCACCTTGATACTTGAGGCCTGGGATTTTGTCTTTGTTGATGAGCCTCACTAAGAGATGTCCCTTTTGCCCAAAAAGATTGTACTCACCTACTGTTTCTATTTGGCGATGATAGATATCACCTAAGAGGTCGTACCGCCTGACTAGGATGCCCTCATATTTATCAACTCGCGTCGCATCAATACACTCCTTGGCAGTTGAATTGGGATAAATTTCGTCGCCGTCGACGATCCATGCCCACGGAGTTTTGGTTTGTTCTAGCTGAGCTTGTCTGATGTCCGTGACCTGAGACGCGGAGTTTGCAGGAGTCTCTGTAAACACGATTTTTGGGGAGCGAATAGATTGGATTATCTTGACCGTTTGATCCGAGGAGCCGGTGTCGGTCACGAGTACTTGGTCGACGTACGGGAGAATGGAGTTGAGTGCAAACCAGATCCAGATATCCTCGTTTTTAACGACCATGTTGGCGGTAATGCCACGCATACGCTCTCCTTGCATAGATGAGAGTAAAGACAAGAACTGTCAAGCGGACGATGACACGGACCCAGGCTGCGCCAATCAGTCCGTGAGTCGGAATAAAAATCAGATCACCAGCTACTAAGATTAAAGTCTGCATAATCCCAGTGATTGCGTAGTATTCTGGTTTGTCAAAAAGGTAGAACAGGGCGACATAGGGTGCAGCTGCTCCTGACAATCCCGCAGCAAGAATAAGAACCTGAAGGGAGGTGGTACCCTCTAGATAAGCTGAGCCAATTGTGAGTTCGATTGCGAACCTGGCAAGTGGGATTGTCAGAACAAGACCAAAAAGAATGGCTAGCGAGATTTTCCAGGATTTTTTGAGGTATTCGTTGAGGTGAGCGCGATCATGATACCTCGCGACCCGCACGTTCAGAACCGAGCCCACAGACCAACCAATCACTCCCGCAAAAGTCGCAATCCTGACAGCTCCCGACCAGATCCCCGTGTCGTAGCTACTCATAAATGACTGGACGAGCAAGGTATCGATGTTGTCCGCGGCGGTTGCGGCGAGTGCGGCAATGCCCGTCCACTTGGCGACCGAGAGGATTGTTTTGAGGTCAAGTGCCCATGTTTTTGGTAGCTTGAGAGATGACAAGGTATTTCTTTTCCAGCCAAGGAGTGCTCCAATGCCCGGCAAGAGGCCATAAATCAAAAGGGCTTGAGTGGACTGGAGCAGGCCTTGCCAGATAAATATTGCGCCAAATAATAGCTTGCCGATAGCTTGAGCTATCGTGATCCGCGCTACCAGGGCAAAGCGGGCCGTTGACTGAAAAACTAAGGTCGAGAACTCAAAGAATATCGTCCCGGCAGACAGGAGAAAGGCGCTTCTAACTAGAGCGACGCTCGGGATATTAAGCTTGCCTGCGAGCCACGGGGCGAGCACCCAGCCTAGGCTAAGCAAGATCAAAAAAGCAATGCCTTTAAAGTATAGGGCTGAGCGAAGTAATCGATCAGACAGCTCTGGGTTTTGTGCGTGAACACGAGCAACTTGGCGCTCGGTTGCCATGTTCGTACCAAGATCAGAGATCCTGACAACTATCTGCATCGCCGCAAAAGCGGCTGAGAACAAACCAAACTCAACTGGTCCCATAAAGCGGGAGAAGAGAATGAGGGCGAGGGCTGAGATGATCGTGCCTATGACATTGCCACCACCTAGGACAAAGATCGAGGCGAGCGAGGACGAACCACGTAATTTATGCATGACTACTATATTGTCTCACACTCAAGGGAATTGATGCAGAGCGTAGTTTTGGAGCAAAACTCCGTACATAAGGTATTTTTCTGCTTCTGCCTGCGAGATTGAATCAGGTTCTTTTGCCGAGATTTCTTTGGCAATGCCTACAATATATTTGGAGACACTCATCTTTTCTAGGGGACGCGACCAACGCTTGGCTTCTGTCAAAAACCGGATTGCTCCGGCATCTGATCCGCGTTGAGCCAGGGATGCGACCCTGAATAAGTCGTTTGAGAGCGAACCGATTAGTAGTCGCGTGTCGTTCATAAAATTGCTCTAAAAAAATACTCAGTAATTTGCCTATATTGTTCTTTGATAGTTTCACTCTGGATTTCGTTTTTTGTGTTGTTATCATTGGGGCGGATATTGATGAAGGAGTTGTAGTCTATTTCTTTTGTTTCGACGTCAATTCCTCCACCCCAAATATTTGCTTGCTTACTACCCTCTTTAAGGAGGATCTGTTCCCCTTCAAAGTGTCGATCCATTCCTGCAGTACAGACCTTTTTTTCGATGTCAATTACAGTTTTGATATACACGTCGAATTGTTCTTTGAGAACTTCGATCTGCTCAATGGTGAACGGCGTTGACTGGGTGATAATCATGATGACATGATAGCAGATGGTCAGCGGAACTGGGTAATAAAATCCCAAATTGTGTCCCAGACCGACCTAGATTGAGAGCTACTTACGGGAGTTTTGGGTAGATCAAGCTCATCGTAGGGGATCAGGCTATCGACCCGCAAAGTATTGGCGCTCGCGCGGTATAGGCCGACCGCGATCACTGGCTTGTCCTTGAGGCGTGTGTTGTAGTCAAAGCTCCCAGAATATGAGAGCACATAAACATCAGCCGTGGGGAGAACCAAGATATCGGTTGGAGTATTATCTATTTTTACTTCGTGAATGACACCTAGCTTGGACATGGGAATCGAGGCACCTCTCCCCTGCCAAAGTAACCAAAGAACATAAATTAAGATCGGCAAAACAAGGAGGGGGATGGTAAAGCGAAAATTGAGGATAGTGTTTTGTGATTTCCAGATCCTCTTGAGCGCCAACCAGAGCCGACCGACGGGATTGTTGAGCCTGAGGTTGATATCAAGGAGCGGGTCATTCAAGTTCTCGGATTTTTTGACGTCTAAATCAATCGCGTGAACACCGTTTACCGAAACTGAGCGGCCGACCGTTTTTTTGCTTTCACTCGCGCGCTCGGATAGATCAATGTTTTCTGCCATTAATTAAATGTAACAAATTGCGCCTAGTTGTCTAGTTTTCTGATATGCGATAATTGTCCTATGGCAAAAACCAAATTAACGATTATTTTCCCTGTATACAATGAGGCTGGCAATATCCGCCCGCTGCTAAAAAATGTTAAGCAGCATGTCCCTCCAGACTACGAAGTAAGCTACCTGTTTGTCGACGATGGCTCGACAGACGACACTCTTAAAATGGTTAAAGAGATGGCTAAGAAAGACGATCTGGTACAGTACATTTCTTTTACCCGCAACTTTGGTCATCAATACGCGCTCAAGGCAGGACTGGACGTAGCTTGGGGCGAGGCGGTCATCTCAATGGATAGCGACGGACAACATCCGGCCGAGCTTATCCCGAAAATGATTAGCGCGTGGGAGCAAGGAGCCAAGATTGTGTATACACGTCGTCTAATTGACCCCAATTTGTCGTTCTTTAAAAACGCGAGTTCAACTTTTTTTTACCGACTAATTAACTCAATGTCCGAGACAAAGATAGAAGAAGGGACAGCGGACTTTCGCTTACTTGACCGCGAGGTGGTCGAGACTATCAAGCAACTACCTGAGTCAACTCTGTTTCTGAGGGGACTTGTGACATGGAGTGGGTATCCTTCCAAAATGATTACGTATCGTCCTGGCAAGCGAGTGTGGGGGAGCTCGAAGTATTCATTCTCACGGATGCTCAAGATGGCTGTGGATGCGATAACTTCGTTTAGCGTAGTCCCGCTCAGGTTCGCTACTGTCCTCGGGTTCGCCATGTCCGCAGTTACAGCGCTCTATGGAGTTTATGCCCTCGTTGCCTGGTTTACCGACTGGAACGTGATTACCGGTTGGCCGTCTGTAATCATTAGTGTGTTGTTTATTGGAGGATTGCAGCTTTTGATCCTCGGGATTATTGGCGAGTATATCGGCAAGATTTTTTTGGAAACGAAGAAGCGACCACTCTACGTGATTAATGAGTCGAAGCTATGATTCAAAAATTAATCCCAATAATAGTATTTGCAGTTTTTGGCTTTTATCTTATGGGCGGGCTATTCTCGGCAAAACTTGGGATGATTGATGACCATGAGATTCCCTACTTCCTCGGTAGTGATGGGAGAATTACGCTTAGTGAGCTCCCTGGCGTAATTGGTAAGACCGAGATCGGAGCTTGGGGAGAGTATTTGCGCTTTCGCCCGAGCTACTATACCCTGCGCGTACTTGAAACGATGCTTTGGAGAGATAATGCAACTTTGTGGTTTGCTACCCGCTACGTACTACTAGTACTTTCGATGTGGATGGGCTGGAAGGTAATGAGTAAGTATTTCCCAAAGATACTGTCCTATTTGTTTATCTTTTACACTCTGACTATGCCATTTTGGCCTGATTTGCTCACGCGACTAGGTCCTTCTGAGATATATGGTGTACCAGCCTTATTGGGCTTTGCATATGGATACGTGTTTAAGCGTCCTTGGATACTACTTCTTTCCTACGTGGTTGCGGTGGGAGCGAAAGAGAATTTTTTGTTTTTACTACCGCTCCTACTGATTTGGATATGGCAAATGCATCGTTCTAAAGCGATGACTAAGTCTTTGTGGATAGGCAGTTTTGTGGCGCTAGGTTTTACTGCTTGGGTAGTCTCGGCAATCTTGGTGGCTACTGGGAGGGCGGGTGCGGATGTATATGGTGAGGCAATCAGTTATCGATATCGAGTGACAAGATTTGTGTGGGATATACCAAAAATTATTATGGAGAGAAAGATGTTGTTTAGTGTGGGAGTACTGATTTTGATGATCTTTAGCTATATTAAGAAGCCAAGAGATAATAAGAATATTACTGCATTAATGGCACTACTGAGTGTATATGGAGTTATTGCGAGTCAGTACATTTTTTACCCTAATCAAATCCCGACACTGATGCGATATGACTTTCCAGTGATGATTATGTTTAGGGTGGCTGACCTAATTGCGCTATATTATGTGACCAACTATATTTTTAAACATTGGTTAAAAAAATTAGTAACACCTGGGATTTATGTCTTAATGGCATTTATCATGATTGCACTCATTACGAGATCGCAATATTCATTAATCAAAATTCAGGCTTCGAAAGTAGTTGCTAGTACTAACTCTTTTGCAGAAAAAATAGAGATAGTTACCAAGAAGATAAAGACTGAACCAGGAGCTAGCTTGGTGTTTGTTTCAAAATTCTGGTTAGACTTTGAACCCGTAATATCCTTAGCTCGCCACTTAACTGCTAAAGAGGTTAATAGCAACATGATTTTGTCTTACACACCCGATCATGCTTTAACTGATCCTTTGGGGATAGAGTTACAAAATAGATTTTTGAATTCGATGAATGGAGTAGCTACAGATGATACTTCATTCGAGCGCTTTTCACCAAAGACTGAAATAAATGAGCCATGTTATAGCATTACTTTTGGTAAGGCCACCCCAATACCTTCTTGCCCACAGCTAGTGAGCTTTTGATTAGATAGACAAGCGAGTAGAAATAGATAAAGAACCAGAGATACCACCAGTCTCCCTTAGCATAAACTGGCTTATATTGGCTCAGCTGATTAAATAGCTCAGTAATGCTGGTAGCTGGGTAGTAGATCGTGATGAGGCGTGTGATGGCACCTATTTGCAGCCCGACGAAGAGGATTACAACTAGATTTCTAAGCCAGATTCTTGCCTTTTTATTCCAGCCTATGGCTGTTATGCCTGTTAACATGAGAGCCAGATGAGCTGTTAGGGTTGGGAAAAAATAACGCGCTTGAATTCCGAGAGAATAGCCGTTTATTTTCATATGTTGCCAGTCATACCAGAAGATAGCAAGTGCATAGATTATGCTGGTAATGATCATAAAGAAAATTGGAACGGGGTCTGCGATTAACTTTTTCCTCTTACATACTTTCCAGGAATAGATGGCCATGCCGATAACGGAGAGGAGGATTGCCCGGTTGGCTACCTGCCAGTAAATGGGAGGGAGTACCACCCCTAGCCACTTAAAGACTCCCCAATACCAAACAACATTTTGTGCCATTAACTTACTAACAGAAAAGCGAAGATAATCGATAAAACTTATCCCAAGATTGTTTGAGACAGTGAGGAGATGGCCATATTTCTCCCACTGGCTAGTAGCGAGCAACATGACCAAGGTAATACCAACAAATGAGTAGAGGATGGTGTGCCATTTTTTATGAGTTATAGCATAGAGCAGTATTGCGGCAAGCGCGAGTGGGATTCCAATAAATCCCTGCGGTTTGGTATAAATATCGAGAACAATACTACCAGTAATAAGAATAAGATTCGGTAGAGTTATACCAGTTTTGAGAAGCCTTAAACATCCATAGGTTAGCGTCATAAAGAGGAGGTTGTGAAGATTGTCAGAATTGATACCAGCGGTGACGAAACTATACATCGGTTGGAGCATGACCATGAGTACAAAAACTTTGACGTAATTTTTCTTATGAAAAACTAGCTCGCCTATTTTCCAGGAAACGATCGCCATCAAGATGGAGAGGTCTACGCTAGCTAGGCGGGCGACGAATACCCGAGTGATTAAGTCAGCAGAGTTAACAAGCCAAGTATAGAGTGAAGTTAGGCGGTAGTAGAGAGGAGGGTATTTTGCGGCTTCGGTACCGACATAATTGTCGCGAAATTCACTACGATTTAAGTTAATAATTTCAGTTTCATATTTACCAACAACTGTATTTGTGTATTCAACATGGTACTCAGGGTGATAAGTGTACTTATTATTACCCAAACCATCTCGAAAAGTACCGAGATACTCCTGAGCTCTGAGCATCTCTAGGTTTAGATCATTTTTGCCGTAGCTGGGCATCTCTCCCTGGTTTAAAAGGTAGTCCACGCTGCCATAATGCGCCTGCTCGTCTGGAAACTCAAACATGGGAGTAATGAGAGACCAGAATGCGATAATGCCAACGCAAGCGAGTGCGAATTTAAGCATGACGGTTCCTATATGAGTTATAACCACTTTCGACAATATCTTTAAAACTCCTAGTAGGAGACCATGATAGTAGCTTTTTAGCGTTCGCAATATTCGCCAAGGAGTAACTAATGTCTCCAGGGTTACGTGGGCCATAAACTATCGAGAGTGGATGGCCAACAACTGCTTCAACACGTTTTATCACTTCATCTATGGTGTGAGCCTCACCCCCACCTAGATTAAGGATTGCTGAGGAATTGCCCGCTCTTAGATGCTTGATCCCCATAACTATCGCGCTTGCGATGTCTTCAACATGAACAAAGTCTCGGACAACTGTCCCATCAGGGGTGTTGTAGTCATTACCACTAATGACCACTGGTTCAGCACCTTCTAGGGTATGCGCGTAGAGACGCTGCATAATAGCTCGGCTCGCCAAACTTTGACCAAGCCTCCCCAGACTCTCTGCTCCGCCAACGTTAAAGAATCTAAAGGCTAGATAATTGGCACGATTTACTGACAGTTCGATGAGTGATTTTTCACCAGCTAGCTTACTCTCTCCGTAAGGGTTGGTGGGGATAGTTGGTGCATTTTCGGAAATAGGTTCGGTGCTAGTTGGAGTGCCATAGACTGCGGCAGAACTAGCATATATGAGATGTTTAACTCGATGACTTAGCGCAGCTTCCCAGACATTTTGTGAACCCCGGCCATTAACCTCATGATAGAGGTCTGCTTTACTTACACTTTCTGCTGCATTAACTAGAGCTGCCAAATGAACAACAGCCTCAATATCATGGGATTGAAAGACACTATTAAGCTTTAATGTATCTAGGATGTCACCGACAACCAACTCCTCATTGCCAAGGAGCGCTGATTGATTGCCCTGAGTGAGATTGTCATACACAACCACAGTTTCCCCTGCCTCAGAAAGCGCTTTGACAACGTGGCTACCGATATAACCACATCCGCCAGTAACTAAGATTTTACCCATGAGATTATTCTACTCTAATCGTGCCTGATGCGACCTACGAGCATGCCCAAAATGTAGGCGAGTGGGGCTATGAGGAAATAGACCCTAGTTTTGAAGGATATTCCTGGTCTAGTCAGACGATCAAACATAGTATTGGCAGTTTTACCGGGATCGCTTCTTTGTAGATTCTTAAAAGTATGTCGACTATTTAGGCCGTGGGTAAATTGATCTTTTAATAGAAAGGAGAAAGATTGTTTTTGTTTAGAGAATTCATGGAGTACTTTGATTTTGGGGTCATACCAAATCTCATGGCCAGCGTTATGCAGGCGTATTAGGAGGTCCGTTTCCTCTCCATAGGCCCTCCTAGTAGGTGTAACGCCGAGAGATTCGTCAAACCCACCAATCGACTTTAGTGTGTCCCGCCTAAAGATCATGTTGGTGCCAGTCAGCCATTCGTGTGGGAGATGGATGGGTCGAGGTTTTTTGGCAGCGACTTCCATGGTAGTTAACTCCTTTGGGATCCATGTTGGTAGCTCAGACTGGTTAGACGAGCTGTAAGGCCCACCAAAAGCGACTACATCTGGGTGTAATTTGATAAAGTTTAGAATATTTTTTACCCAATCAGATGTTGCAACGGCATCATCGTCAATATAGGCGACATACTCCCCCCTAGCTTTACGCCAACCAATATTCCTCGCCTTAGCAAGACCCGCAACTCCTTCTACACTCACTAGTTCTACATTATTTCTTAACTGTGACTTTAGGGAGGCAACAACACGTTCATAGTTCTTGGAGCGGTTGTAAGTACATACACTGATAGATAATTTCATACAAATCTTTTGATTGTGGCCTTAATATATTGATTTACTGAATATAGTTTCATGTACATTATTATGTAAATTCCTGGCAACACCAAGCGAGGTAGTGTGAATATGTATAAATAGCGTTTTATGCCTAAATTTTTAGCTAAATGGCAAACACCTACCCATTTTTCTGCAATTTTATAAGCAAACTTATGTTTAGGATAAATCGACAACTTCTTGTTCTGATTAATCAATAGTTTATACCAATCTCTGAGCTTGAATAACTCGTCTAATGATGTTGCGACAGGCCACCCCATCGCTTTTTGATGAAGACGAAAATCCTTACTTTCAGCCTTCGGATAGAGCGATTTTAGTAGTCTACTTTTTAAGCTGAGCAAGTTTTGTGATTGTTTTTTCCCTTTTACCGCGCTTGTCTGCAAGGAATGTGAACGATACTCTAGAAGAGGGATGGGTATGTTGGCTAATTCCCAATTTTTACTAAGATTTAGCCATAGATTATAATCTTCGACGTAGATATATTTTGGGTCATACTTGAGATCTGATTGCTTGAGAGCCGATGTACGTATACATGCAGATGGATGTGCTATGACAGATTCGAAGAATAAACTAGTTTTAATATCAGCATCATTTGTAGGAGACTTCCAAACATATGGCTGATTAGTTAATACTTTGATCCATGTGCCGCATACACCTACTCCAGGATTAGCTTCCATAAATCTTATTTGCTCAACAAATCGATTTGGATATGCTATGTCATCAGCATCCATTCTCAAAATATACTTCCCTTTTGCTCTATCTAATCCTTCGTTAAGTGATATGACTATTCCTAGATTTTTTTTGTGAGTGATTATTTTTATGCGATTGTCCTTAGCTTTATACCTCTTAAGTAACTTCGAGGTATTATCAGTTGATCCATCATCAATAATTATGAACTCAAAATTTGTATATGACTGTTTTAGTATACTTACTATGGACTCATCTAAAAACTTTTCTCCGTTAAAGATAGGCATCAGTACTGAGACAAATGGAGGGGTCATAATTATGCTTTGGGGATTAATAAGGTCATGCCTGGCAATCCTAGGTTCGACTCGTATTTTATGTATCGTTTCGAGTATTTTCTTAGAAAATCCTTAAATGCCTTGTGAGGTCCAACATTATAATTACTTGATTTAACTTGATAAAGAGTATCGTGACCGATAATTACTGCTCTAGGATATAGCTGGCCGATGACTTTTAGCTCACGGGATACAGACTTATAACTATGATCTCCATCTAAGAAAAACACTACTCCTGCGCCATTACTTCTTTTTAGGATTTTCTTAGAAGAGTTAATACCATCCCCCTGTATCAGTTTGACGTTACTTTTATCTCTGACTAGCATGCCTCTAGTATTATGAGGGTGTTCAATATGTTCGATACTGTCTGGGAGGTCGATAGAATAGACGGTTCCTGGAATATTAAAGTAAGTAAGAGTTTCGGAGAAGATTCTTGCTGCAACACCAATATGAGTACCCCATTCAAAAATATACTTAGGGTTAGCCCATACTATAGCATCAACTAGTAACTGCAGTTCTGAAAGAGGATATGGATGGACTCCAGTCACTGGAATTATTTTCTTAATGATAAATTCTGAGACTACCCAGTTATTTACTTCTGGATTTCCGTTTTTATGCCGATTACTCGGATTTGCTTGCTGAGGAGATTTTATAAATGACCACATATTAGAGTTTTATCCAATTCTTTGGAATTAGATCCCTTGTATCTACTTGATTAGTATTAAACCATCTACGAGGGGAAATAACTACTCGTTTTGGATTTGAGTTAAGCCATGCACCCCACCAACTAAAAGAGCTGTTTGCAATGATATTGTGTGCGCAAAGAGACATAAGTCTAATATCTTCATGAGAGTCATGACCTGTATTGTGTGATACGTGAATTAATTTATGTTGGCTTTTGATATTCGCTTTGGTCCAATCTGGGTCATCAGAAAAGACGATGTAAGTTGGATTTCTCACAATATTTTCTAGATAATTCATAGCGCGACCGTAGTAATCTAGGCCACAAACACCATGAAAGGCATTAGCTTGTGGGTTTGTTACATAGTCTGAGCGTCGAACGTGTAATGATATACATTTTGATTCTGAAATGATCTTACTAAGTTTTTTGTTCTTCGGAGAAATTGGAGTACTACGGGAACAAAAATCTCTGACGATAGTATTTCTATAATCAATAAAATACTTTTCTGATTGCCAAAAACCTGAGAGGTAGGAGTTGTCTGGAGTATTTAGTATTTGGGGATTAAAACCATGACCCTCTTCTTTTATATAGTTTTTGGGGTATGGATCTAGGCCAATATTAAAATATTTATTTAAGACTATTTTGTATCGATTTGGTCTACCCATCTTGTCCAAAATTGATTTATCTGCAATTACTCCAGGTAGATTGAAAACACCAAGATCATAAGATCTTTTGGTGTCTGTATATGGCTGGTAGTCAAAATGAGATATATCAAACAATAATTTGGTATTAAGTTTGATTGATAATACTCTCCCCAACGCATATTGAAACATTTGGTTTCCGAGTCCGCCTGAGAGCTGGGTAATAATCATTTTATCCTTTATAGCAATTTAAATAGTCCAGAGTAATTTGCTTCCATGAATACTTTTTTTGCCAACTCGCCCTGCCGGCAGAACCCATAGTTTCCATCTTTTTTTCGCTATTTATAAGATTTTCGATAGCTTCTGCGGCTGATTTCGTATCGACAGAAGTGTAGCCGTCTTTTTTTTGTGTTGACTTAGTAATGATCCCTGATTTCGTCCACTTGGCAATTTCCCCAGCATTGCCACATCCACTAGAAATAAATGGCTTACCAGCAGCAGCGGATTCAAATAGTACCAGTGGGCTACACTCAATATTTGAGAGAAAAAGGAAGAGATCACATGTAGAATAAAATTTAACTGTGTCTGCTCGGTTTATGTTGAGAGTGTGAATAGTTTTGCCATTTCTAAATAACAGATTGGTAAATCTGGATAACTTCGACTGGTAGGCACAATTTTTGTAACATCCGGCATAGTGATTAATATCACCGATAAATACTAATGATGCATCTTTGATTTTGGCACGCTTAAAGCTCTCTATCGCTTCTTTATGACCTTTCTGACCCGTGTGATTGCTTACGCAAAGGAGTATTTTATTATTTTCAGGTATCCCATAAATTTTTAAGAAATCTGCTTTGTCTACGGATGGCAAAACTTCAAACTCTCTCTCGTCTGCCCCATTTGGTATTACTATGCCATTATTTATTTTATGCTTCTTGGCAAAGTCTATATCACGATAGTCGTTAGAGAGATATACTGTTATATCATATTTCCTTAATATATCGGGCATTTTATTAAAATAATCTTGATATGCTAGATCATAAAGTCCAGAATAACCACAAGGGACAAATACTTTTCTAGCCTTGATTTTATCTAAAACCTCAAAGGCAAGATCCGCACTCCACTGCTGGGCGGCATAATTCATAACCACATCAAACTTGCCTTTAATCAAAAACTCTTGATATTTTTTTATATCCTTACCTGTGTAACCGCGCACCTCATTGCCACCTACTTCAAACTCTACAATTTTTACGCCGTTAATTATCTTTTTTCGTCGATTTGATAACTTTGTTGTTGCAACTGTGACATCATGCCCCAGCATTACCATATGCTCCGATAACTGTTTCACTACTTCCTGGGCACCGCCAACTGATGGATGATAGAACTCAACTGTGTGGAGTATTTTTAATTTTCGCATAGGTCTTTATGTAAAATTCGCACAATTTTATCTGCTGCATGACCATCCCCATAAGGATATGTATTACTTATAGTTATTTGATTTTTTACAATTTTTTTAAAGCAAGAAACTATTTTACCAGCGTTACATCCAACTAGACTTGTAATGCCGGCCGTTATCCCTTCTGGCCTTTCAGTAGTATCGCGAAGTAGTATTACTGGCACACTATAATATGACGCTTCTTCCTGAACACCACCACTATCTGATATTATCAGATGACTATTTTTCATTAAGCTCAAAAATTCTAAGTATCCAAGCGGATTAATTAAGTGTATATTCGAATAATTATCTAGAGCTTCTCTCATTGGCTTGCCAACATTTGGATTAGGATGAACTGGGTAGATAATATCAATTTCTCTATTCTCGGTGGCTATTGTTGAAATTGCCTTTGCAACTTCTTCAAATGATTTTCCGTGATTCTCTCGTCTATGTGCCGTCATTAGAATGTATTTTGATTTTATTTTTAGTCCTAGCTTATTGATAATTTCGTCAGAACTATGGAGACTATGATCTATTAGTCTTAGCGAATCAATCACTGTGTTCCCAGTGACATAGACGCTATCTAATGCAATTTTTTCTGAGTATAGATTTGCTGCCGATAACTCTGTGGGAGCAAAACACCATCGTGAAACCCTATCAATCATTTGTCTAAACCCCTCTTCAGGGAATGGGGCTCTGAGATCATACGTGCGAAGGCCTGCCTCAATGTGTCCTACTGGAATATTTGTGGAATATCCAATAATCGCACCGGCCAGTGCTGATGCAGTATCACCCTGAACCAAGATTGCTGCTATTTCAGTTTTAGATAAGATGCTTGATATCTCTTGATTTATTCTTGATATTACTTCATGTGGTTTCTGATTATTACTCATTACTCGCAAGTTGTAGTCTGGAGAGATTTCTACTTCTTTTAATGTCTGCATTAAAAGTTCATTATGTTGACCTGTTGCAACGACCAATGGCTCTAGCTTACCAGACTTTTGTAGCTGCCTAACAACAGGCATAAATTTAATTGCTTCAGGTCGGGTACCAATGATACACAGGATTTTTTTCTTATTCATGCTTTTTTTCTTTATGAAAAACTTCTATTAATGATTTTATGTATCTGTACTCTGTTGTATACCAACTAGTTGGAATAGAACCATCGTATCCACCAGGTTTGAATTTTCTACTGTCACGAACCATTTCTGTTTTTAACTGGTCTGATATTTTGTTGTTAGAAGCAATCTTAGTAACCCATTTTGAATATTGCATACCGGGATCCATAACCTCACGCCTCTCTCTACTCAGCGCTCTGGTCGACAAGGCAAAGTGGAAGACGAGATCACAAATATTTTGGCCGTAAGCACCATCATGCTTGGTGAGTCCAATGTAGCTTGTTAGTGGTAAATTGAACTTTCCACCCATTCGATTGACGTCTATAAAATGGTTCGCGGCTACCCCATTATCACAGCCTACGGGTAGGTATGGATCTCTCGGATCAGAGGGAGTTAGGGCTAAATTTAATTTTCTTTCAATAAAATTAAGTAATTGTAATTTTATTTTATCCAACTTTCTAAGAATAGCTGAGTGTCCTCTAGTAAAACCTATATTTTCTGACACCACTTTGGCCGTAGATGTCCGCATGACTCTATATAAATTATTTGTTACAGTAAACCAATTATTGTCATAGTATCCCCCTCTTATTGAATACCCATATTCAGGTTGCCACCAAGCATTGGAATTACTATAGTTCTTTGAGTATGCACTAGATAATCCTGTATCGAGACCAACGCTACTCGCAGAGTATTTTTCTAAAATCCATATCGGAAAACTAAGCCAGTCTTTAGATAAGGGGATAACATCAGAGTCAATCATTGCAACAAACTGCTCCTTCACATGAGTTAGACCAATGTCGAGCAATGTTCCTACGTCTGGATTCGTTTTCCTGTCGGGACGTTTAACTCGCAACAATGATATGCTTTTATTTCTGCCATACCTACTCTTTAGTTTTTGGTAACTACCGTCAAGAGAATTATCGTCAATCAAGTATATGTGTTGTTTAACGCCACTATTTTTCTGTTTTATAACACCTTCAATACAAGCCTCAGCAAAAGCGTATGATTCCCAGTGAGGGATTAAAATTCCGACATCCTTTGGTTCGTCTAGAGAGTCTATAACTAATCCTAATACTCTTATGTGCTTGTACATTGGTGCGATTGGCTGACCAAACTCAGCTAAGCGAGGGTCATTTGACCTGAGAACATTGTGGGGTATTTCAGGGAAGGATACTCCCAGGAAGTCTTCTATTTCACGCATTAGAATCCGATTAACCCCAAGTTCTTCACTTATATCCATTGTCACGACTACACGATGTTTTGCGAGTCTAATCATTTCTTTTAAAACTTTTACTGTATTAGGCATCTCTTCTATTGCTGAAATGCTTATGCTGTAGTCGAAACTATTATTTTTCTTTGGTATTTTTGCGGCATCAGCAATAATTAGTTGATTTTTCCTCCACTTATTTTTTAATAATGGATGGTCTACTTTGTTCAAGTCTCGATTATCAACAGATACTGATTGTGGCCAATTCTTAAAAAGTACGAATGGGTAAGTGCCGCCCACATCAATAGTCTTACTAACACGAGGAACATGCAAGGCAGCATAAGGATATTCCCAAATTCTTTGCCAAAAACCACCAGGAAGCGGATTATTTGCATTCCATTTTTTCCAAAACGGCAGATTTAAATCATCAAAAGTCGCCCATCGAATATCAGTTACTTTCCAATCTTTCATTATGATTTACCTTTCTTGAGATAGTATATTGTATGAAAAATACACTTAATTAACTTTCTTTTATTTGGATGATTAATAAAATTTGACAATCCCCATTTTATTATATTAGCTCTTAGCTCATTTGCGATAAGTTCCCAGTTTATTTGAATGCTACGTATACTTTCCTCTGGGTTGTCTATATACTTAACAAGCGGATCCTCAACTACACAGATATCCGTGATAGTGCTGAATCTCATCCATAATATCCAATCCTCATACGCACGATATCTTTCTTCGACAGGAAATCCACCTAGTTGCTTAAGGAGCCTAGCTTCACCAATAAACGAACTACAAACAATCCAATTTGTTTTGAGGAGCTCTTCAAATGTCATTAATCTGGGCATGTTTTCTAACATCTGCCTGTATTTTCCTGAACTATTAACTATTAAGGCATTGCTAGCGCAACCACCAAGCTTATCTTTTTCTATTTTTCTCATTTGAAGTTCTAATTTTTGAGGAAACCAAACATCATCGCTGTCTAGAAAAGCTATATACTTGCCAGTCGCTATCGCCATTCCTGCGTTTCGAGCAACTCCAGGGAGGGCTGTATGTCTGATTTTTAGGTATACTACTCTCGTGGCATATTTTCGCTTGATGTATGCATCACTACCATCTGAAGAGCCATCGTCACAAACTATAATTTCTGTATTCTTGTAAGTCTGATTTATTACACTATCTATGGCTCTAGAAACCTGCTTCTTTCGGTTGTATGTAGGTATAATTACACTAATTTTTAAATTGCCCATGATTTATTTATTTGATCATCATATACTTTTAACCATTGATCTATCATTTTTCTCTCAGTCTGTGAATCGTCTACCATAAATTTTTCTAAATACTTAAAAGCAATATCCCTGGCAATTTTCTTTGTGAAAGACTTTGTCTTTATACCGTTCAAGGTTATGTTATGTATATACTTATGTGAGCTCGATCTAGATACAGTCGAAGAAAATCCAGCTAGATTAGCAATTTCAATTAGTCTATTTTTTGTCCACCCATCATAGTGTAGCGCCCAATCTGCTTCTTGTGATCCAAAAATATGTCTACTCGCTACATATTTAATCTTTTTACTTGAGATCGGATTGACTATGTATTTAATCATCTTCTCAAAGTCTGGCACCTCTATTATTATTGAGCCTCCGGTCATTAGCCATGAATTCCAGCACTGAATTAGAGCTATTGCCTGTGCACGAGGGAAATGTTCATACACATGATGTAGGCGAACCTCCTCTACGCGATTCTTTTTATATCGTAATTTTGTAATATCTGCGAATTTATCAGCTAACTGTGTATCTTGAACGGTGTGATTTTGTTTTGGGTAGTCAATATTAATATAACCATCCAAGTAAACCTGTCCACAACCCAAATGAAGCCTCATATATTTCCTTTAAAAAACTTTTTATTAATTAGGGTCGAATTATAGTATTTAATTGATATGGTTAACTGTTATATTATTAGAATCTTTACTGATTAATATTATTAATAGTATTCATTATTTTCATTTACTTAAACTTAATAAGTATATTTTTCATATTAAAGAGTAGTCTTGCTTTTTATTATCCATGAACCTAAAGACTCGATAGTGCGCGTAGAATGAGTAGCATTACCTACTATTGCCTGTTTTATGTCGAAATATCCTGCATCATTCCAACGATCTACATGTATATTTGGATATTGTCTGCAATTGACGTCAATCCAATATCTGCCTTCAGCTAAATTTAATGGCTCAGTAAGCAACTCTACCTTAGACCCACTAGCGATGTATTCGTATCCCATGGTAGTCATTGTTGTTAAGTAACATATTTTTTCCATCATGTCATTTTTTATTATTATCTCAATTGCAAAAACTGGCGATTTTATCTTATTAGTTCTCACTGTTATTTGAAGCGTATCTCCATATTTAATATCCTTAGAATTTGGATTACTAGCTTCGATCGAGATACTTTTTAATAGTAACTTTTTTTGGGTGTCATTCCTCGTGAATCTTGTTATGAGATTATCATTATTATCTTTTGTATTTAAGTATTTATGTATTACTAGATTAGTCTCTCCATTATTAATTAGTTTTCCTTTTTCGATAACTATGACCGAAGATGCTAACTCTCTTACGGCTGACATTTGATGACTAACAATGACTATTGTTTTTCCTGAATACACCAAGTCCTTGACTTTTTTATAGCTCTTCTTATGGAACTCTGCATCTCCGACAGCAAGAACTTCATCTAATATTAGAATGTCAGAATCAAGGTGGGCGGCTACTGCAAAGGCTAGGCGCACATACATGCCTGAGGAGTAGCGTTTGACGGGAGTATCTAAGAATTCTCCGATCCCAGCAAACTCAACTATTTCGTTGAACTTGGAGTTGATCTCTTTCTTGGACATACCAATAATGGCGCCATTGAGGTAGATGTTTTCTCTACCTGTCAGCTCTGGGTTAAACCCCGTGCCTACTTCAAGGAGTGAAGCTACCTTACCCTTCATTTGGATAGTGCCTGAGGTAGGCTCAGTAGTGCGAGAGAGGATCTTGAGTAGAGTACTTTTACCTGCCCCATTTTTACCAATAATCCCCAGCACTTCTCCCCTTTTTACCTGAAAAGACACATCCTTTAGTGCCCAGTATTCTTTGGTCTTAGGCTTTTGATGCTCTCCTTTTAAGACTTTGAGAGGATACTTGGCTAGTTCAACTATTTTTTCGCGTAAGGTATCTGGCTGGTAATCAGTAGCGATAGTATATTTTTTACTGATGTTTTTTACGTCTATAACGATATCGTCATTCATATGGGTTATACGATGTCTGCAAACTTCCGTTCAACAGAACGGAAATAGATTGCGCCAGTAATAAAAATAATCAAGGTAATGATTACAGAGAATATTAGACTAGAGTAGTTTATATCTCTGACTCCTAGGATTAGAGCTCGATGAGCCTCAACGATTCCAGTCATGGGATTAAGTGCAAGTATTTGCTTAAAATTGGGGGCGATTGAAACAGGATAGATTACCGGGGTTACATACATCATGAGCTGGATAAAGAAAGGCATTATGAAACCAACATCGCGATATCTGACGTTGATGGCGGATAGCCAAAAGCCAATACCAGTAGCAAGTAACCAGGTTAGTAAGACCAATAGAGGAAGAAAAATAATGATGATTGGTGGGGTGATTTGGTAAAAAATCATGAGTCCAAAAAGGATGGTGAGGGCTATAAAGTAATCGACAATTCCAGTCATCGAAGCGGCGATTGGAACGATAAGTCTTGGAAAGTAGACCTTGGTAAAAAGCCCTGCTGCTGCAACCACACTACCACTAGCAGCTGAGAGAGCATTGGCAAAGTAAATCCATAAAACGAGGCCAGAGTATGAAAAGACCGGATAAGGGACGCCATCCCCAGAAATCTGGGCGAGATAACCAAAAAAGAAGGAAAAGATTACCATGGTAGTTAGCGGTTGAATAACTGCCCAGATACCACCAATAACAGTCTGACGATAGCGGACAGTTAGATCACGCTTAACAAGCGTAAGGAGGAGTTCGCGATAATTCCATACTTCTCTTAGATCGGGGAAAGACAATCTGGGACTTGGTTTGATGATGGTTATTGGTTCTTTTGATACCATTCTATGGTTTCCTTAAGGCCTTGGTCGAATTGAGTAGATGATTTGTAGCCAAATTCTTGTTCGGCGCGGGTAGTATCTAGCATGCGGCGAGGCTGGCCATCCGGTTTGGTACCATCCCAGACGATTTCACCCTCATAGCCAGTGAGTTTTTTAATCTTCTCGGCTAAATCTTTAATGCTAATCTCAAAGCCTGCGCCGATATTTACAGGATCACTCTTGTCATACTTTTCGGTAGCCAGGACTATCCCCTTGGCAGCATCCTCGACATAACAGAACTCGCGAGTGGCCTTGCCGGTTCCCCAGACAGCGACGCTTGGCTCCCCTTTAGCTTTGGCTTCGACGAATTTTTTAATCAGGGCAGGGATAACGTGACTACTCCCTGGTTCAAAGTTATCACCAGGACCATAAAGGTTAACAGGCAAGAGGAAGATACTATTAAAACCGTATTGATCACGATAGGCAGTACTTTGAACTAACATCATTTTTTTGGCGAGGCCGTAGGGAGCATTGGTCTCCTCAGGATAGCCCGCCCAGAGATCGTCTTCTTTAAACGGTACTGGAGCAAATTTGGGGTAAGCGCAGATAGTCCCGATCGCAACAAATTTTTTGACCCCAGCCTTACGGCTCTCCTCCATCATATGAACTCCCATAAGGAGGTTATCGTAAAAGAGCGT
Source organism: uncultured Pseudomonadales bacterium (assembly GCA_964507925.1). Lineage (GTDB taxonomy): Bacteria > Patescibacteriota > Microgenomatia > UBA1400 > UBA12108 > CAZDRB01. The sequence goes on along the minus strand of CAZDRB010000002.1, from coordinate 18,121 downwards.
ACCAGGGAAGTCACGGTTATATCCGATACCACCGACGTTGGCAGCCATGTGAATGACGATGTCAGCTCCCGCTACAACATCTTTACAGACTGATTGATCACGGAGGTCTTGATCTTTAGAGCGTGGAATAATTATGTTTGTAGCCCCTTTTTCTTTGAGCACCGATACGACATGAGAACCCAAGAAACCTGCTCCACCAGTAACAACTATCTTTTTATTAGCGAAAAAACTCATGACTACTAGTATACCAGGGATACTGTTAAATTATTTCTTTTTTTTCACTTCTTTGAGACTGAGCTCTCTGATTAGGGTACTAATTTCGGATCTTAGGTCTTCTAGATACACGTGCAAACGAAAAACTAAGTAAAAAAGGATGGCGATCGAGACATATAGAATGACATCAACACCACGCCCAATCCCTAAAAGGCGGGCAAAGCGGGTTGTGGCCTCTGGGTAAAAGATTGCTATCGCGGCAACAATCCAGATTCCGAGCCAAAACAGCATGGCTCCAAACCTGATCATTCCACCCTTAAACTGCAGAATGGCCCGAGAAGCAGCGAAAACGATAAAAACTGTTAAAACAAATTGAATCGGGAGTATCAGTTCCATAGTTTATCCAAATACTTTATAAAGTAATTTTATCAGAACGCTCATGCTGGCAGTATTCTTTTGTCCTTTTTTTAGGGAGTAAGCAGTATAGTTGATGTGAATAGGAATCTCAGCAAACTTTAAATTTAACCTTTTGATCTCGGCAAAAAATTCACTACTGACCTCCATGCGATTGCTTTTGAGGATGAGAGATTGGATGGCTCTACGAGAGAGTGCACGAAAGCCAGATTGCGAGTCACTAGTCCATACACCAAAGAAGAGATAGGTAATGAAATTACCAAGGGAGAGGATGATGCGCCTCATCTTGGGCATGTTGCTATGACTCCCCAAAAATCGACTCCCAATCACGATGTCAGATCCCTTCTCAATCGCACTTACTACCCTGGCGATATCTCTCGGATCGTGCTGACCATCGGAGTCAAAAGTGACGCAGATGTCATACTCTTGGCGCTTAGCGAATTCGATGCCGGTCATCAAGGCTGCGCCTAGTCCGCGATTGACGCGGTGAGTAACTAAATAATCAGCATGCTTGAACGCTAATTTACCTGTTTGATCACTACTACCATCATCTACCACGAGAATTTCTGCCTGAAACTTATCGGCGTTAAGTGTTCGACGGATCCCAGTAATCGTATCTACGATTACCTCGGCTTCATTGTAGGCAGGAACGATGATTAATAAGTTCATTTTGGCTTGCTAGAAGAGATTATTCCTTTAATGAGCGTGATCATAGCAATAAACATGGTTATAAACCATAAGTACCACCACTGTCCTTTGGCATACCAAGGTTTGTATTGGGAAAGTTGATCAATGAAGATATTTAGACTTGTTAAGTCATAATAACCACTCAGCTGTACAAATATGCCCGCCAAATACATCGAAGCAAAAAATAAGAGGAGTCCTATACTGACATAGTGACTAAGCTTTGAAACTTTAAATAAGCTAGTTAAGCCGTATAACACAAACAACATCTGAGTAATTAGGAGTGGCATATAGTATCTGGCCTGCAAGCCAAGAGAGCGCCCTAACATTTGATAAAACTGCCAGTCAAACCACATAAGAGCAAGGGCGTAGATAGCGTTTGCTCCTACTATCCAGAGCATGATTTTTGATTCAACACTGAGCTTATGTTTACGCATATCGCGATAAAAGTTAATCAGGACACCTAATGCGGCAACGACTACTAAGCGGATGCTGATCCACCACCAAGGTCTAGGCAAAACTAAGCCAAACCATTTGAAAACTCCCCAATACCATACCGGCATTTCTCGAAGATGGGTGTGAATGTAGCCAGATAGGAAATTCTGAAAATTATGCCAACCAGTGAAGGCACTGGTTGCTATCGCATAAGGATTGCCGCCAAGGAATTTGGGGATTTCCTGCCAACCAGCAAAAATAACTACAGGAATAACTAGGAGAAACAAATACCGAATAATTTCTCGCCACTTTGCCCATTGCCACCTGATGATAATTGCTAAGAAAATAAGAGGAAAAAGAATATATGCCTGAGGCTTGGTGAGCATGTCTAAGCCAACGAGGGATCCAAGAATTAGTGCGTTTTTATGCTCAAAACCTTCCTTGATCAACCTAAAGCAGTAATAAATAGATATGGCAAAAAGCAAGTTGTGAAGGTTGTCTGAGTTAACCCCTGAGCCTACATAGGTGGTCATCGGGTAAAAAAGGGTTATGCCTGAAAGGGTTATGGCGAATGATTCATCACGACTAAAGTATTTGCCAATTGAGTAAGCCACTAGAATGGTAAAAGTAGTAAATAGAACTGAAGACAAACGTGCGAAAAATAGTCGGCTCAGAAGATCGCTGCCTGAGACTAATGAATGAAAAGGCAGGGTGAGAGCGTAATAGAGAGGGGGATAGAGCGCGGCACGGTGATCTTGGTAGGTATTACGATTATCCTTAGTGTTGAGTGATTTTATTTCTGCTTCATATTTACCATCAATACCATCGATTTGCTCGATCCGGTATTCTGGGTGATAAGAATACTTATTGCTCCCAGCTACTATTCCAAAAATCTCTTCAACGCGCGATTCTTCTAAAGAGAGATTGTCTTTGTCGTATTTAGTTGGCATTCTACCTTCGTTGCTAAAGAAATTCAGACTTGCGTAGTGAGCATTCTCGTCAGGGATCTCAAAAGGATGAATCGTTAGTGATACGACAAAAGTTATTAAGAAGGAGACGATACCTAGTTTTATTAAATTATTCATTAAATATACTTTCGTTGTTTAACTAGTTGTTTAAATAGCATAGCGAAAAAGTGGTCTGGAGTAAAAAGTTGCTGTGCTTTTTTTAGCTCGGCTTGCATAGATTTTATTTTTTTATCTGATATGCCTCGGATTATCGAGTTGAGTCGACTAATGTCTGACTCCGCGATTCTGATACTAAATTTTTCATATGGGACTTGATCGTTGAAAGGCAAAAGGTAGTTGTCAGACAACAAAACTGGAATAGATCCCCACTGTATTGACTGAAAGAAACGATAAGTCCAACGCCCATATCCAGCGGGAACAAGTGTAAAAATACTATTTCGACTGAGTAGCTCGTATTCATTATTAGTTCGATAATTTTTTGATAATTCATGACTTAGCTCGTTGGAGAGAGATTCTGAGATTAGTGTATCTGGATATGTCGTAAGGGAAAATAAGCGTCGTCGAACATGTGAGACTGGTAAATAATCTTGATAGCTATTTCCTAAAAATGAATATAAGTACTTACGATGGTTGTGATTATAACTAGGGTTCTTTGAAAGCGTATTGTATGGGATAAGACCAATATCTTGATTGGGGATTAAATCTGGAGTCGACTCTAGTGCGAGTAGGATGAAATCTTTTAGCCATTCGAAGTGCATCTTGTAGGCTTGTCCATGACCATAATGCTTCCCCCGTTGGGCAAAGTCTCCAGTTGCTACGATAATGTGATCTTTCTTGTTGGTCAAGTAATGCAAATGATTAAGTAGATCCTTGGGATTATGATTATGGTATTGAAATCGATGGAGATTAATCGGGACAAAGAAATAGTCGGCTTGTGTTGGATCAAAAGTTCTAACGCATTTTTTAAAATATGAGTTAATCGCCTCAAAAGTCTGATAAGTTACCCTTAAGTCAAAATGATCGTTTTTTGAGTAGTAATATGGAAGATCATAGACATATATCTTCAACCGAGGATTGCTATTATGGTCACAGTGAAAATTAAAAATGGTGTGATTGAGCTTTAGCAAAGATAATATCTTATAGCTAAGTAGTTGTAGGAGATGAATAGTACGTTTGATCATTATTGGATTCTTTTATAGATCACAGTATTTAACGTTTTTGCAATTGGAGCATAGTGGTGCTTAGCTAAGTAGAAAGTGACTGGATCTTGTAAAACAGTATTAAAATCTTTGACCCCGTATATTTCGATTGCAATGTAGAGTGGACGATATTTCTTCCAGTTATTTGACTTTAAAACTTCGAAATCATTCCCCTCGACGTCAATGCTCAGAAAATCAATGACTTGATTGCTTTTCAGATGACGTCTCAGGACCTGAGATAGGGGTCTGATGGGGACTTTTACCCTAGAGCGTACGCGAAACTTCGTGTTATTAACTTTATCTTGGGCTACGGCTTTGTTAAAAGTACTTACTGCTGGCTCGTCGAAAACGATAAATTGTTTATACCCCGCCCTACTGCCAATACCGCAGTGAATATTTATATCTCTTTTTCTTTCCACCTTAAATAATCTAATTGCCTCTTTGCTTGCGTCGATATTAATACCTCGCCAACCTAAGTTGTAAAACAAAAAGGTGTTAGAAAACCTTCGAGGATGATGTGCTCCTACATCAACGTAAAAACCACTAGTCCTCGGACCAAAAATACTAAATAGGATTCTATCTTCCCCCTCTTGAGAGAAAGATTGATTCTGATGTTTGTTTAGATACCCAAATAAGATAATGTTTAGGAAGTATCTTGGATTAGAAATACGAACTAGAAGCTTAGAAAGATTAGTAATTAAACTCATATTAATTACTTTTTATTAATGATGAGTGAGATATTCGGCGTCATTAAGGTCTGATAAATTGCCCCGTTGATAATCATGAGTAGGATAAAGAAGAGATGAAGTACTTTCTGTAAGATGATGCGCACAATTTGGAGAAGATTGTCAGGTGGAATATAGAATCCCTTAATCTGATACTCCCTACTACCAATGCCTGCAAAAGTCATCAATTCCTGGAAGGAGTAGATGGTAAACATGTTCTCGTGCTGTAAGTCCCCATATCGCTCAGTCCCTGATAGGGGGTTGGCACCGTTCGGAACGGTAATAAGAATAGTGCCGCCAACCTTAAGTGATCGGTAGAGTGTTTTGATCCAATTTTGGTAGCTAGATTTAGGAATATGCTCGAATACTTGGGTTAAGACGATGAGGTCATACTTTTGTTTAGTAATCACCTTTGTTAAATCCAGTGATTTGGACAACATTGCCTTACGCAACCTATATTCTTTTTGGCAGTAGTTAAGGACTGCTTGGTCATTATCGATAATGTCGAGATTTTTAATATTTTTCTCGTTTAAAATACTTAACATCTCCCCTGTGCCTGGACCAATTTCGAGCACTTCGCTGTCACTATTCAGTTTATCTAAATGCTCGGCGAAATTGTATTCGAGATATCGTTTACGACGTGCAAAAGCAGTTCCTTGCCCTAGTTGTTGCATATGTTGTAAATAGTTTGTCATGACCTTGCTTCCTTATAGATAATACTTAGTGTACTCTTGGCAGTTTGATCCCATTGTAACTCAGTGGCACGCTTGTAGCCGCGAGCTATTAACATTTTTTTGTAATTTTTATCACTTAATATTTTGGTAATTGCACGAGTGTAAGCTGGGACTTCGTAAGGATCCACTAGTACTGCTCCATCCCCCACAACCTCTGTTAGCGAGGTAGCATTACTACTGACTACGGGCACACCATAACTCATGGCTTCGAGTACGGGGTAGCCAAAACCTTCGTAGGCAGAGGTGAAAACAAAAATATCTGCTTGAGAGTAGACATAACTCAATTCTGCATTCGTAATGTAGCCAAGCGTGATAATTCTATCCTTAAATGGAGATGTGCTAATCTCCTTCTTTAAATTGTTGCTTGCTTTGCCAGATAATCCGCAGATCACTAAATACAGATTTTGATGCATGCTGGCTAGAACGTTGAATACCTTTATAAGAGTTGTTAAGTTTTTGTGCGGATAGCTGGCGCTGACAGTGAAGAGGTAGCTAGTTGGTAATTTGAAGCTAGGTTTCGCCGGCCGAGCTTTAACTGGAGTGGCATGAAGAATGGGGGTTACGGAACGAGGATTTAGTACTATTTTGATGCTGCGTGCTGAGTTGGAGGAGTCGGTTAGGACATGGTTAGCGGTGTGGGCCGAGAGCCTGGTGAGCATACTCCACATAATCCTACTGACAAACCCAAAGTCCTCGGGGTGGTAATACCAGTTGAGATCATGGATCGTCACTATCGCGGGACAAGGGTGAAGGAAGGGGGAGCTGTAACCTAGGGAAAAAATGACATTAACCCGGTCTCGTAGTAGATATAGGGGCAGGAGGAGCTGCTCAGCAAGGAGGCGAAGTGGGCGATTGTTTGAGAAAACCGGTAGAGTAATAATTTTTACATGCTTAGATTCGTTGAAGGTCGGGGCAGTCTCGCGGCTGGCATATATGACCAACTCATCACCCTCTTTTAGCTGCTTGGTAAGTGCGCTAATTAAGTGTCTGGCGTAGGTTTCGGTTCCCCCTACTCTGTCTGGGATCAGATAGAGGATATTAAGACCGATGCGCATACATGCCCCAAAGATAATAAAGGTATTGCCTGAGTAGACCAAGGATTGCCACGGGGTTTGAGTAGAACTTACGCTCGATTTCGTGACTAATTGTCAGATTCTCGATAATCTTGTTTGGATGCTTAAGTTGAGCGGGTAATTCCCCTGCTTTTAAGGCGGCGACACTAGTCTTGGTCTTGGTGTTGGTGGCGGCACTATCAAAGCCAATGTTGGTAACTAAGTTAACGCAGGGAGAGATGGCTAAGCCCTGGTTTACAAAATGAGCGTAGGTCCACTGGAAATCCCAAGTATTGATTTGACCTTTTTTAACCAGATTAAACATGAGTTCAAAGTAAGACCTTAAGATGATGGGGAGGTTGAGCTTTTGCGAGAGCGCAGCCCAGGACTTATTATTAAAACTTGGCATCGTGGGGTCGTAGAGATCCCAGGCCCTTTTCCAGGTGGCCCAACCCCAGCACTGCGGATATTTGGTAAAGCTGTAGCTATAACCCCGGTAGTTGCCACCTACGCTCATGCCATTAATCGACATCACTTTGGCAACGCGCTGATACTTGGTTAACATTATTTGGGTAAAGCGGAAGAAGTCGGGAGAGAATGCACAATCATCCTCGACGATGATTGCAGCTTGTTCATAGGTAAAGACGGTGTTTAGTCCAGTAATAATGTTTTGCCTCAACCCAACGTTTTGAGGTGAATAGTGAGTGATTAAGGTAATGTCTTTGTGTGATTTTTTGAAGCGAGTGATCTCACTTTTGACCTGGTCTGTAAGAATTTTCTCTTGACCGTTTCTAGGACCATCGGCGAAAAGATAGATTTTTTTGATACCCGACTCGTGCATGCGAGATAAGAAATCGTAGGTGTACTTTGGCCTTTTAAAAACAAAGAAAGCAACTGGATAGTTAGTCATATTTTTTGTTACTCATTACATATCCGGCATAGGTAGCGCCGATCAAACTAAGCGGGATGATGAATAATACCATGCGCCTGGCAGAAGTGCCGATCTCGGCCCAGCTAGTTAAGAAAAGACTCATGACAACAACGCCAGCGACGACCATAAGCAGCGTTGTTAGGATCAGGAAAAACAGGAGGCCGAGCCGCGATGATTTTGACTTTAGCCATATAGTGAGCATGGGCAAGAGGAGGAACCAGTATCCCCGATAAGGATCGATCACATTGAGGCGAAGATACCAGTAATAGCTAGGTAGTCTCTGATAGATCGTCGGTAGATGAGCGAGACTTAACTGCTGGGTCAGACCTGGCAAATCGCCAATTATCCCCGCGACGACTCCGTTGTAGTACTGGGTCCAGCCATAACGAATGCCATAGAGTGCGAGTGAGCCAATAAAGAGAGTTTTTGTGTCTTTTGTCCTAACGGCTTGAAAGATAAGTAATAGCCAGGCGAGGAGCCAGAACGGTTCGGCTGAGCGAGTCCAGCTAGAGAGACCGATTAAGAGTGCGCCGATTATTAGCTCACGTCTTGCTGGACTTAAGAGATATAGCAAACCTGCGATCAGATAAGCAGTATAGGGCAAGTTAGTGTAGGCGAAGGTGGCATGGTCAAAAAGCTCACTACTGGTCGCAACCAAGATGGTGCCGATAATGGCCCAGCGCGGGTTAGTCCACTCCCTTAGTCTTTCGTAAACTACGGCGAGGAGACTCCCAAAAAAGAGGGCATGCAGCCCTTGAGCGCTGTTTCCGCCCAGCATGTAAACAAAGCTATGAAGGAGCGAGATGTTAAGAGGATAGCTCATGTCGTAGGTAGACTTGGTCATATCGGCGAGGGAATGAGTGATCGTGATTGCATGAGCACGGAAATCATAGAGGGCGATTGAGTCCCAGGCAGTTAAAGGGAGATAAGAGCCAATAACGAAGGCTGTGACAGTAATAATGATGGGAACATAAACTAGTTTTGAGGATGGTTGTTTATTGGATAAAGCTGCGGTTTTAATGGGTTTAGTTACATAACCTATTAACCAAACGAGAGCGTAAGAAAGCAGGGCAAACTGCAGTGTTAAGGGAAGGTTAAAGTGAATGTGGAGGAGAAAAAATATCCAGGTTGTGAGACCACTGCCGATTAAAAAGGAGAGACCAGCACGCAGGAGTACCCCACCACCAACATGGAGTGCATAGGGATAACCCGAGAGTACTCCGAGGAGAGCAACTGTGGTCGTTAGTGCTATATCAGTCAGCATAGGCGACCTCAATGAGACCCCAACTCCACAAATTGTCGGGATCGTAAATATAGGTTGAATCGGGCGCTGGCACTAGTTGTTTTTGAGCATCCAGCCTCCAGACATTCTTACCAGTCCAGGTACTTTTGGGCCAGCCATAATCGTAGGCAGTTAGTCTCTGTTTGGCACTGCCCTTGGCGATTAGAACATAGGCAGGGCCGTTTACCTTGGGGACAAAGAGATCGTCATCCAGATTTTTGACTTCCCGTGGGTAGACAAAGTAGCGGACCATGGCGCCGTTGCCCTCTAACTCCCAAGGATTACTTTGGGGAGGGATAAAAATGGTGGCGCTTTTGGGAGTCAGACGTACAATCTCCTGCATTGTTTCGTAGAAACCGGGATAGACGCGAGAAAGTTTGGTGTCGTAGGTAGCTGTGGGATCAGCGGCAAAACGACTGAGTCCACGCACAGCTAATCCCAAGGTACGACCTCCCCCATCGACAAAGACATAAAGGAGCGAGGCAATAAGAAATGCTTTTTGCCAATTAAGCTTGAGGTGGATTAGAGTGTGATAGGAAAGGAAGGCGAGTGCAAACTGAGTAACTCCCGGGTTAATGTGCAGATGACTATAGATATAGTTTGGGTAGAAGTAAGTTTCAAGAGCAATCAGGAGGGCATAAATGAGACTGGTCGCGATTAGCATTAGCCATAACCATTTATCCGGAATTTTGAATGATTTGTGATGATAGATAGAAAGGACAAAACTGAGGAGATAGATAATTAGGGAAGAGATCCCGATTTTGTTTTCGATAAAACCGAAGTAGGAGACAGATTCGAGTCCGGCACAAAGTAGGGCGAGAGAAAGAGTGAGGTAGTAGATCATGCGATTAGCCGATAGACAAATAATGTTAAGTCACTATGGAGCTTATGAAGGAAGAGTTCTAGGTTGTTAGCTCCATTCTTCTTAAGTGCAATCATGCCTTCTGCCATTAATTTGACCCGACCAGTCTGTGATTTGCTGTTATCCTGAAAACGAAAACCGGAGAGAGCAACTTTGAGGTCGTGAGGTCTAAAGTATTTACTCATCCTAAGCCAATAATCATAGTCCATCACGTAGTGGTATTCCTCTTTAAAATCCCCTACCCGCTCCCAAGCTCGCCTGGACCAAAAAGTTGAGGGCTGAGGGAGCATGGAGTCGGCGATGCGGAGAGTAAGAGGAGAGTAAAGAAACATCAAAAAGCGTTTATAGCCAGAAATGAGCCAGTTGTTTTTGCTGAGACTACCATCCTCGCCAATTGTTAAACAATCACCAGTGATCCAATCGGCCTTGGTTTGGGCGTAGTACTCCCCTACTCGCTGGAGAGCCCCGGGGAGATAGATGTCGTCGGAGTTAAGGTAGGCCAAGACCTCACCAGTTGCAAGGTTTAATCCTTTGTTAATCGCGTGAGTTTGACCCCGATCTTTTTTACTCTCCCACTTTAACTTTTTGCCATAGCTTTTGAGAATGTCTACCGTACCATCGGTGCTACCACCATCCATAACGATGTACTCTAAGTTAGGATAATTTTGGGAGAGGACGCTATCAATCGTGTCCTTAATATACTTACCTTGGTTAAAGCTAGGGGTGACAACACTAATTTTAGGTAGATAGCTACTGATTTTATTCATTGTGAGATAGCTTAAGATTTAATAAAAATAGTAGCTCTGACTTTAGCTTGTTTTTGACCCAGTCTTTTTGTTGATGAGTTAAGAGTTCACCCATCCCTTGCAGTAGCTGATTATCTGGAATTGAAGAGACTTTTTTGACTGCCTGCTCATAGACTTCACGCTGTGACTGACCTGTTAGATCCTGTAGAAGTGTCTCGTCAGCAACCCAGTTGTTGGAGAGAAAATACCAGACATCAAAGAGGTCTCGGGAAGCGAGACTAGGCCGACCGATTAGGGCAGCCAGCTTGCCTGACAACATCCCGGGTTTATCAACGATTATTAATGGAATACCAAGGTATGAGAATGGCAGATAGTTGGCGAGAGTTGTCCTAAGTGATACCTCTACTTTGATATGCCAGGATTCTTTTTTGTATTGAATGACGTACAGTAATGTTTGAGATTTTTGGTGTGAGTCAATGATAACCCCGTAATTTTTGATGATGTCGCCCAACTTAACCCAGACCTGGGTTTGACTCTCTGTTTTTAGAAGGTCAAAGTCTAGGTCGACTGAGGAACGTGGGAGGCCGTAGCACAGGTAGGCGGCTGTTCCACCCTTAAAACCCAATGCTTTGCCGAGAACTGGATCGGTATAAATATCTTTAAGAATGCGAACTAGGATCTCTTTGTGGATATTGTAGTCTTGATTCATTACTTTATCCCCTTACGTAGTTTGGATACTTTGGCGATCAGGATTTTGCTCTGATAGATCGGAAGGAGGGTCTCGACAAGGTCCCAGTTGACTCCCGATAGATTGTCAAAGTGATAGTCTTTGAAGACTATTAAGGAATCAAGAAGTGCTCGCTCTGGAGTTGCCATAGCTTCACGACCATTAACCACTAAGCCAAGGGGGTTGGTCAAAACCTGATACTTTAATTTACGATAGATTAATTTGGTTTGATCAACCAAGACTTCCCTAGAAAGATAGGAGACAGATTGAATACTAGTATCAGCCTGGAAAATGATCCCGTTTGCACGGAGAACTGTTTCGAGACTGACGTAGCTTGGGATATAGAGACAGTTGGCCAACTCTATAACAGAGTAGTCGTTTTTAACATATATACCCCGTCTTAGGCGCTTTAACTTGCCTGTTTTGACGGCATAATGCAGAGCACTATTTAGTTTTTGAGGTGAGTCGTCCGGGAATAGTTGAGATAGCTCTTGGCTAGTGTAGACTGATTGTTTGGTTTGATATAGATCCAGTATATTCATATGGTTTGTGAACTATTAATTCAAATTATTATAATTATTAGTTCCATTTTACGATATTTATCGTAATCGTCAAGTTTTGACAGGATCAAATTCTATTGCTCCATGGCCTTCTCGCGTGTTAGTTTTTCTAGTTTGGAGCGGAGCTTACTGATCTGAATCCGATTCTCGATTAAGAAAATGAAGGTACCCATAAAGGCAACGATCATGACAACGTCTAAAAGGCGAGATACCTGAAAGAGGTTTCGAATGAAGTTGGCGCTATCCTCTACCACGACCAAAGTCCCAAGAACGAGGAGAATTAATGACCAAAAAATTGCTTCGGCCCTAGGTAGTTCGCTTTTTTTGTAATGGATGCGAACAACGTAGAGCATGATAAAAATAAAAATAAGAGAGGCTATTTGTATTCCTTGCATAGTCTAACTCCAGATCCAATAAGGTATCTTAATTATAATACGGAAAGCGTCGAGGAGGTTAAAGCCATACTCTTTGTCATGATAAATGGTTGAAATCGGGACTTCGACATATTTTAGCTTGCTTTTGGCGATGCGGACTGCGAGCTCGGCCTCAACTTCGTAGCCACTACTGTACCACTGTAGTTGGCGATAGGCCTTTTTGGTCATGGCTTTGAAGCCACTGGGGATGTCCGCAATGTAGCGACCAAATAGGACGTTTACTAGGACAGACATTAGTTTGTTGCCCAGGAGCCGAGAGAGCGGCATATTGCTGTCTAGGGCTCTGACGCCCAGTACAATCTCGGCCCCATTTTTGAGAGTAGTTTTGAATTTGGGGAGGTCTGCGGGGTCATGCTGGTCATCGCCGTCCATGATAATCACGGCGTCGGCTCCTAGCTTGGTAAAGGCATACTCGCACCCCGTTTTTAGGGCCGCGCCCTTACCGAGATTGGTCATGTGAGTCAGGGTAGTAACGCCGTAGTCTTTGGCGATAGCGGTAGTGTCATCGCGACTCCCATCGTCGATGACGACGATGTTGTGAGTTAGTTTGGTGAGCTTGGCTAAAAAGCGGGCGAGGTAACGGGATTCGTTGTAGGCCGGGACTATAACGTATATTGAGTTCATAAAGTTATAAAGTTTATAAAGCTCATAAAGTCTTATTTTTTTGATTTCATGTGGACGGTCGGGAACTCGAAAACACGGTAGATCGGACGACCATCGTCCCTGGCGAGGATCGCTTCTTCACCGTATTCAAAGTAGGGTTGGACCAGAATGAGGGTGTTGTAGGGAATATCCATCTTTTCGATTGGCCCTTTGGGTCTGATATCCCCAAAGTAATATTTGCCAATTTTGATCATGGGGACACCATCGACCATGACCCGATTAGCCTTGGCCTCCCGATAAACATCGGGGTGAATCTGGTTGAGGTAGGCATAGTACATCGAGACTTCGCCATAACTCTGACTAATGATGATCTGATCGTACTTGGATTCCCGCGCTTTGGTGTAAGTGATTGCATCCTGCATCGGAGCGTCGTACCAGTAGCGACCGTAGGAGGGATATTGGTAATAGTAGCGGTGGAGCCAGTTGGAAACGCCAAGTATATAGCAAATAGTAAATAGTATATAGGTAGCTGCAATTATTCTTGATTTTTTAGTTGAGAGATACCAAGTATATAGGGTGTAAGCAGCCAAGATCTGGGGGATTGGGAGCATAGCGAGGCTACGCAGGCCGTAGGCCCGGCCGACGAGAGCCGTGGGGAGTGGGGCCAGCAAGAGCCAAGCGACAAGAAAATACCAGACACGCCGGTTTTTGTGATAGAGCATGATCAGGCCCAGGATAATGAGAGGAGCATCGAGCATATAGAGCATGCCGTGACCGGCAAGGCCGTAGCGAACGTTGCTATCCCCGCCCACAAACAGGAACTGTCCGGAGAAGTTCTCCAGGTAGTACATAGCAAAATCGCTGAGATGATAGATGTAGCGGTTTTCGCTCAGTTTGGCCAGCAAGCTATCTGGGTTATCAAAGAAATTGCGGGCCCGCTCGACCCTCGGGGTAACGGTTTTGTCCACAAAAATATTAATACTCTGAAAACGAACCTGACCAGCCTCAAAAAGGGCAAGGTAAATAATGGGGATCGCTAGTACAAAGGCGAGGAGCCAGTACTTGGCAAAATCTCTGAGACTACTTTTATACTTGGACCAATCGATCAGGTAAACCCAGGTAATGAGTAAGAGGATCGGGGCAAACAGCTTGGTGGTGTAGTAGGTGTAGGCCGAGAGGGCGAGCAGGAGAACAGAGAGAGTGTAGCGACGAGATAGCAGCAAAACTACGCTGGCAAGGCCGAGGGTGAGGGCGACATTGGCTTCGTAACCACCCCGACTAATATGAATATGCCAGGGAGTGAGGGCGAGCAGGAGAGCGGAAGCGAGGGCGACATGACTACCGAGCTTAAGCAGTATAACCAAACGATAAGTTAGGTAGACAGCCAGGACGCCAGCGAGGGCGGAAGGGAGGCGCACGCTGGCCATAGTGGGACCTGTCACTAGTTGTACCAGAGCGGTGAGATAGATGTAGACGGGGTTCTTTTGGTCTCCCCAGGACTCAAACTGGAGCGGGAGAAAACGACCAAACTCGTCGCGCAGGGTCTCTTTGATCGCGTAGGCGTTGTAACCGAGGGCAACTTCGTCCCCGTAGAGGGTATCCATGTGGTGGTTGAGGCCAGGGAACCTGAGCAGGGCGGCGACAGTGAGGACTAAGATGAGGAATAATTTGATCGATTTGGTCATAGGTTTATTTGGGAGCGCAACGGGTCATAAAGTTAGGCTCGGAGCGCTGCATATAAGCGATAACTTCGGCTAAGTCATAAACTTCGTGCAGGAGTAAGGCGCCGTTCCACGACCGCGACTCGTATTTGCGCATTGAAACTAATTCGGGATAAGGATTGCTGATAACAAGAGTTCTTCTTTTATCATTCTTACTCACGACCTCACAGGCTAAGTCTTTAATATTAATGTGGTTGAGCTCGTACTTACCCGCCTTGATCAGGTAGGTAAAGCCGATTGCATCGGGAGGACTATATTCTCCCTGATGGACCTGGTCGGTTGTGATATCCCCATAAAAGTAGGGGGCGAGGGGGCCGTGGAGCTCCGTATCAATGATCCGGTCGTAGTTGCCAGAGATACTTTTGACATAGTTAAAGATAGGCCCTGCGTCAGAAGTCCACTGGAGATCGTTGCTTTTTGTAAAGACAAACCAATAGTGAATACTCGACTGCAAGGCGTAGAAAAGGAAGAGGCCACCGACTGCCAAGTAAATCAGAAATTGGATGACTGGCTTGAAGGTGGCACCTAGGTACACGCAAAATTGATACAGACCATACCCAATCAGAATCGCGATTACGTATAAGCTGACCATTGCCATGCGCATATTAAGGTTTAAGGCAATGGCGGCTGGAACGAGTGAGAGGAGAGCCAAACTGAGGTAGAGAGTAAAGACTTTGTCAATGCTACTTAATCGGTGAATGTTAGCAGTAAAGGTTGCGGTGACAAATCTAACTAGACTGGTTAGTGCGTAGTATAGGCCGATTAAGTAGAAGAGAATGAGGGGCGGGAGGTAGGCCCCATACTCACTATCAAAACCATACTCACTCACCCCTTTGACAAACAAAAAGTTGGTTCCCAGATAAGTGAGGACCGTGGTTATCGCCCCAGTCAAACGCGAAACAGGCTTGTTCCAGAGGACATAGCAGCCTTTGGAGGTGTCGGTGTTACGATCCAGGGCGAGGTAGCAGAACTGGCGCTTCTCATCGATCTCGAGAGCACTCCCAAAACTGGCTTTTTGTTGATAATAATAGAGCCGGTTTAGGCCAACATCAGAAAACAGATCCCCGACCCAGCCAAACCCAACCACCGCCACAAAGAACAAGGCCAGGAGACTTTTTTTAACTGCGGCGCTCACCTTGTGCTCCAGGAGAAAAGAGACTAGAACGACATAAGCGATGATGACGTAGCGGAGTGAGGCGTAGTAGTAGCCGGCGATCGAGGCGGTGGCGAGCATGAGTAGCCAGTCATATTTGGAGCGCTTAGCTGATGGTACCAACAGTCTGGTTGCAAAATACAGAGAGATTGAAATCCAGGCAGTAGCGCTAAAGGCTTCGTAAAAAATGCGAGACATATCAAAATGCCAGGGGCTATAGGCCAGGATCAGGGCGACGGTGGCGAGGAGCATGGGGGGAGCTTTTGGGACTATAGTTTTGAGGGTGAGGACCAGCATCAAAATTAGAGTAAGCCCGGCGATAGCAGAAGGCAGGCGGGCAATATAGTTGTTCATGGTCCCCGTTACCTTGGCCCAAAAAGCCATGCTGTAGGTCAGACCTGGTGCTTTGTACTCACCAAAGGCCTTAAAGACCCGGGGCAAGGTAACACCCCACGTGTCCTTACCGGTTTCGGCGAGGGATTTGGCGTCGGCGGCAAAACTCACTTCGTCGATGTGCAGACCGTGAGGAGTTTCGCCTAGTTGATAAAAGCGCGGGATAATGATCACAAGGGCGTAGTAAGACGAGACAGGACCTGGGTACAGTAAGAACCCTAAAACGAGCGCGAGTAGCGAGTGCGCTAGGACTCTAGTTTTTTTGTTTTTGTAGGTAGTGGGAAAGGCAAGAAATGCGAGGATTAAAAATGAGGTGATGTAGGCGATGACTGGATTAACTTTGGTTGCGATCTCATCACAACTATTTCTTACCTCGCCGTCGTTGGTGTTACCAGGGTTAAGCGCCACAAAGCGGATAGCTGTGCTCCCTAGGGCGTAGAGTCGATCATCATCCGAGCGAGGACGTTTGTCTGTAAGTAAGCGATATGGAGTTAAGAGATTGCTAAAATTTTTGTGATAATCAAAAATAACGAGCGGGAGAATGAGTGCTCCAAAAGTAAGGACACTTATCACCCAGGTGTTGATCCGAATACTTTTTCGTGCTTGATATGTATACCAGATAGCGGGCAGATAAAGAGGGACGAGTGAGAGGTGAACATTCCAGATTGCTCCTAGGCAAAATGCGACCAGAACTAGGCTCCACGGGTGCTTTTTGAGATGAAAGAGTGAAAGCACCAAGAGGACGGTCAAAAATGGGACTGGGCTCGGATTCCAGTATCTTTGATCAAAGTAAATCATGAGGGGCGAGACGGCCATAAGAATACTGGCAATCACACCGGTCTGATGGTCTTTAAGCGCGCGTCCAAGATAATAGACTAGGACGACCGTTGTGGCGCCAAGGAGAGCTGAGAAATAACTAAGCGCGACTGGGTCACTAAAAATCTTGAGTAAGAATGCAGTCAGGTAAGTAAAGTAGGGGCCGAGATAAAACCCTGTGTCACCAGCTGAAACTCCGATCCAGATCGGGTGAAAATCCTGAACAATAGTGTTGGCATATGTGGCCTGATACTCTTCGTCTGCGGTCCAGATCGCGCGCTGAGGAAGCTGGTAAAGACGCAGAGACAACGCGAGGGCAAAGATTAAGGTGACGAATCTAGCCCCCATGGTTGTGGTCCATAAAGTTAATGGCGTAGAGCATGACAGCTGGAGACATAAGGATAGTTGCGAGAGTAAACTCGCGCTTCTCGATGATTTCGGAGTAGGCGATAAAGGCGAACGGAATCAGGGGTAGCGCGTAGCGAGAAATGTCGGAGTGCTGGAGAAAAATGAGGGGGACAAAATAGGCAAGGCTGAGGACGCCGAACTTCCAGAGATTTTTCCTAAACATGGTGAGAGCTGCTCCAAGATAAACAATGTAGTTAACGGCGTTAATTTCCTGCCAAAAAGTCTCGATGTTTGCAGCCGGGAAGCTAAAGGTTCGAAAGGGAATTGCCTGCAGATTTTTGGTCAGACTGATCGCCTCGAAAAATGCCCAAAAATTGCCGGTCTGCAGTTTGTAGAAGCAAAAAACCAAGAAGACTGATAGGGGTGCGAGCAGATACGCTGAGTAAGAGCTTACTATCTCGCGAGTATTCTTGGACTTCACGAGCTCGACTAAGGCGATTATAGCTACGCCTAATCCAAAAAATACGGCGTGGGGTCGAGTTAGCTGCGCAAGAGCAAGAAAGATAGCCGCCACGTTGTGATTTTTTTTGACGAGGTATTGTAAGAACATCAGAATAAAAAACATAAACATAGTTTCTGATCCCCCGGTGTGGCTCACGATGAACCATCTTGGGGGGAGAAAAATCATTGGGAGCGTGAGGAGGAGTGGGTACTTTGTTATCTTGAGCTCGCGCGCGAGGTGATAAAACGCGAGGTACGACAAAAGGGCAAAAATCACGCTTACCATGATCATGCTGGGGAAATATCCAATAAATGAGAAAGCGCGAATCGCGAGCGGGTAAGCCGGAAAGTGGGCCGGCAGCCAAGTCCAGTCTGGGCGGATATCTCCAGACTGAATGAAGTTGTTGGCGTAGGCTACCTGAGGGTCATACAAGCTAATTGCAGTCAAAACGTAGCTAGGACCATCCCAGTTTTTGTAGACGATATCGAGCTTGGTATGTTTGGTAACTAGATAGTAACCAAAAAAGACGAGCGAGAAAACGAGAAATGTAGTGGTGATAATTAATTTATCTTTCATAAGTTTTAGGGGCAGACTTCTTCTCTTGGTAGATTTTGATAGA
>CAZDRB010000001.1:0-79306 GCA_964507925.1 uncultured Pseudomonadales bacterium | reverse complement strand
GACTACCGCCCCAGAATCCAAAAGAAATGTCGTGTTCACAAACCCAGACACAGTTTTTAAGGGAAGCGTGACTCTTGGATCTTGCACAAACCCAAAGCTCTCATAAAGCGTGTTTTTGTAGGGTACTTTGTACTCAAGGCGGCCAAACGAGTCGGATACCGTAACCTGATTTACTCGGGAGCCAAAGGCTCCTCTCAAGATCAAAAACACGCCAATGACCACGGCAAACCCAAACAAAGATAATACCTTTATAATCGCCGAAACCTTAACTGAACTCGAGACCGCCTCGGTCAGTCCATGATGATCATAACTTACAATAGCCATGGTTTTAATATACATTATTACCACTTACGAAACTATCTGCTATCATATCTTCATGGTCTTATCTCAAGAAACGCTTATCCTCGCCGCACTCACTGGTCTCTCACTGATTCTCAATCTTATTCTCATGTTTTGGCTCGGCAGATTAAGTCGGCACTACAACTCGCTAACCAAGAATATCGACCAAAAAACCCTTCACAACGTTCTTGAGGGAATCCAAAAAACTCTCGCCGAACACGAGCATCGCACTGACTCCCTCAAAAAAGGCCTCCTCAAGCTCAAAAACGAGAGCCTTTTACACGTTCAGAGAGTCGTTCTCAAGCGCTTTAATCCTTTCGGTGACACAGGCGGAGATCAGAGCTTTATCCTGGCGCTACTTGATGGGAACAGTGATGGTGTTGTGATCACCTCACTTCATAGTAGAGAAAATACAAGGTTTTATGTAAAATCAATAAAAGGTGGGGATGGAATAGACCACCCCTTATCCAAAGAAGAACAGCAGCTTATTAATCGAAAGGGCAAATAACTTATGCACAAACAACTGGTAGTCAAGGCAATCATTATCTTCCTTCTCTCTTTCGCCCTCTCAGGCGGTGCCAGCTACGCTCTCACTACCTATCTCTACTCTCCTGAATCAGGCGGAGATCTCTCTCCAGTCGCAACTCCTCCGCTTGGTGGCGGTCTCAACATTGATCCCTCAGCTCCGAGAAACTCCGAGTGTCCAGTGAACGGCGGGATGTTCACGACGGCCGAGCAAAAAGTCTGGGAATCTAGACGTCCTCTCTTTGTCATGATCGAAAACTCCGTTGACGCTCGACCTCAGTCAGGCTTGAACTCCGCAGACGTCATCTACGAAGCCGTCGCCGAAGGAGGTATTACCCGTTTTGGTGCAGTTTTTTATTGCGGAGTTGCCGCACGAGATACAATTCTTGGACCAGTCAGGAGTGCCCGTACTCACTTTGTTAACCTAGCTTCCGAATACAACTATCCTCTCTACGCGCACGTAGGAGGCGCCAACTGTGGCTCAAGCGACCCCAAGGCTTGTACTACTGATAAACGCGTCCAGGCACTTGAGCAAATCAATCAATACGGTTGGGGTGGAGCTAAGGGGAACGATCTCAACCAGTTCTCAATTGGCTTTCCGACCTTTTGGCGTGACTACGAGCGCATCGGCCGCACTGTCGCGACCGAGCACACCATGTACACAAGTACCGAAAAACTCTGGAAATATGCCATGTCTACCCGTGGCTGGACGAACAAGTCTCCAGACGGCAAGCTAGACTGGGAAACTGGTTTTACAACCTGGAAATGGAAAGATGATCTCGCTCTCTCCGAGCGGGGAGCTACCTCCAAGATCTCCTACGGATTCTGGGAAAACTACAAAGACTTCAACGTGGTCTGGAGCTATGATCGCGACAACAATATCTACACTCGTGAAAACGGAGGAGCAGCTCACAAGGATCTCAATGACGACTCGACCTTGAGCGCCAAGGTAGTTGTCGTTCAATATACCAAAGAAATCGGACCTCTTGGCGAGCTCAAGCATATGCTCTACGAGCTCATCGGTACGGGCAAGGGCATCATTTTCCAGGACGGTCAGGCAATCGAAGCCAACTGGTCCAAAAAAGACCGAGAGGCTCGCACCATCTGGACCGACTCCAAAGGCAAAGAGATCACCTTTAATCGAGGCAAGATTGTCTTTGGTATTCTACCGCTTGATAACACAGTGACCTATTAAGACTATTTGTACACCTATTGTGTTCGAGTAGTTTTGTTGTACACTATAATCATGGCCAGTCTCCAGGATTTTATTATCTCCAAAGTACGCGTCAAACTTCTTGAGGTTTTTTTGCAGAACCCCCAGGAGATGTACTACATCCGCGAGCTCACCCGGAAAATCGGGGAGGAAATCAACGCGGTTAGAAGAGAACTTATTCATATGCAGGCAGCTGGCATGGTCAAAGACGAAAAGCGCGGCAACCGCCTCTACTACTCCTTTAACCGCAACTACCTCTTTCACAAAGAGCTAATAAGCATGATTGGCAAGACCACTGGACTTGGGCTTGCACTAACTAAGGCTTCGCCCAAGCTTGGCAAAATCAAGTTTGTTATGATCTCAGGACGTTTTGTGAGACACATGCCTCGCGCCAAGGACACAGTTGACCTTCTCTTGGTTGGCGAGATCATTATGCCTCAACTTACCGAACTGATTAAGGAACAAGAAGCCAAACTCGGGCGAGAAATTAACTACACTGTTATGACAGAAGCCGAACTTAGCTATCGCAAAACTCACAACGATCCCTTTATTGGGCGAATTCTCGAAGCCTCAAGAGTCATGATAGTCGGGGACGAAGAGGAACTTGTCGCGTGAGCTCTACCAAGATCACCAAAATTGGCAATTCGAAAGGCATCATTATTCCAAGTGCAGTCATCAAAGCGCTAAGTCTAGAGGAGGGGGACGAAGTGAGTCTCAACTACGATCCAGAGTTGGAGGTGCTCTCCGCCAGATTTGTCTCCACAAAACAGCTTAAGCTTGATGTAAAATAAAGCTCTCTATGCGACTCAAGCAAAATCTCTTCTTTATCTCGCTCCTCACCGCGTTCTCGCTCATAATCAATGCTCCCAAAAACTATCCCGTCCAATTATCTCTCTTCGGTCGCGATGTTTCCTTTGTGATCTCAAGTCCTGAGATTAAGTTAGGCTCATTTGAGCGCGACCTCAGGATCAAACTCGGTCTTGATCTGCAAGGTGGCACTGAGGTTACGCTCGAGGCTGATATGTCCGCAATTGCCCCAGAAGATCAGGGCGATGCGCTCGAATCAGCGAGAGAAATAATTGCCCGCAGAGTCGATCTTTACGGGGTTGCCGAGCCTACAATCAAAACTGCAGTTTCAGCGGATAGCTCTCGTATTCTCGTGGCCCTCCCTGGTGTAGACGACCCAGATGAGGCTCTTAATCTCATCGGTCAAACAGCCCTTCTAGATTTTCGTGAGCTTCCCGAGGCAACCACTTCCGCAACCTATGCTGATTTTGTTGTAACTGAACTCACTGGCAAGGATCTCAAAAAAGCGAGCGTTGTCTTTAACGATCAAACAGGAAAGCCAGAAATCAGCCTCGAATTTACTGAGGAAGGTAGGGTTAAATTTGGCGACGTCACCTCAAGAAACGTCGGCAAACCTCTCGCGATCTTTCTTGATGGTTTCCCGCTCTCCGCTCCAACTGTCCAACAGGCCATACTAGATGGAGTTGCAGTCATCAGCGGCGAGTACACGCTCGACGAAGCCAAAAACATGGCAATCACTCTAAACGCCGGCGCGATTCCTGTTCCAATCCAGATTATCAAACAGCAAAACATCGCCCCGACTCTGGGTCAAGAAAGTATTGCGCTTAGCCTAAAAGCTGGGGGGATAGGGCTTCTCCTCGTCGCACTTTTTATGATCCTCAACTACGGTGCCCTCGGCGTAATCGCAAATATCGGCCTTGTTATCTACGGTCTCTTGACTCTTGCTGTCTACAAGCTAATTCCGATTACTATTACCTTGCCTGGTCTAGCTGGGTTTATCCTCTCAATCGGCATGGCGGTAGACGCCAATATCTTGATTTTTGAAAGAATGAAGGAAGAGATTCGAAAAGGTAATAGCTGGAGTCGGAGTATGGAGCTCGGATTTGGCCGCGCTTGGGATGCAATCAAGGACGCGAACATCGCAACCTTGATCACAACCTTTGTTCTCTTTAATCCCTTTGACTGGACATTTCTCAACAGCTCGGGCCTAGTCAGAGGGTTTGCGCTTACCCTCTTTATCGGAATAGTAGTTGCCCTCTTTACTGGTGTCTTTGTGACTCGCAACTTACTCAGGAGTTTTTATGTCAAAAAATAAACTACGACTACTCAATCCAATGAAATACTGGAAGGTATATTTTTTGATCTCACTTTTTGTAATTATTCCCGGCGTTTATTCACTCACAAACTATGGCCTCAAGCTAGCAATCGATTTTACCGGTGGCTCGAATATCACCTGGCAAAGTGAGATAGAAGAAACTCAGTTACGAAGTATCGCCCAATCTGAGAATATCTTGATCCGCGAAGTGACACAACAAGGTGGTTCGCTACTCATCTCGACCGAGCCAATTAGCCGCGAAGAATACCAGGACCTAGTTCGGGCAGTAAGAGCTCAAAGTCCTTTGACCGAGCTACAGTTTGAGACAATCGGTCCCGCTCTTGGCGAAGAGCTAGTCAAAAAAACGCTGACTGCAATCATCCTCGCCACATTTCTAATTCTTCCGTACGTCGCGACTCGCTTTAAAAGCGTCAAGTTTGGGGTTTCAGCAGTTTTGGCTATGCTCCACGACACTCTTGTTCTAACCGGTGTCTTTAGCCTTCTTGGTCATTTTTTGGGAGTTGAGGTAGATACCCTTTTTGTCACAGCCCTCCTCACAACTCTTAGTTTTTCGGTTCACGACACGATCGTGGTTTACGACCGCATTCGTGAACTAGGAAAAAAACATGGATATCTAGATTTCAAAGAAATCGTTAACCGTGCGGTTGTTGAGACCATGGGTAGAAGTCTAAACAACTCGCTCACGATTATCTTTATGCTTCTTTCGATGTATCTCTTGGGAGGCGACTCCACCAAGTGGTTTATCTTGGCACTCCTTGTCGGGGCTGTCTCCGGGACCTATTCCTCGACCTTTACCGCCGCACCACTTCTTCTAGTCTGGGATAGATTTTTTTCTAAGCGCCTTGGGTAGGCATAAGCCAGATTCTGTTTTGCAGATGATCATTTATCTATGCCCGCAAGCTTCAGGCCTCTGGTGTGCGTCAGTCTTTGTCGGCCTATTCGTCGGTTGCAGCGGGGAGGATTGCCCTTTTCACTCTCTTCCCTTGCGGGTGAGTCGTAGTCTCTGTTGCTCTAACTAGCGGTTACCCGTTCCCGACTTTACGTCGAGACACCCTGCACACTGCTGTCTGGACTTTCCTCTCCGACTTTACGTCGGAGCGATCATCTAGCCTACCCAAGGCACGAGAATTATATCATTCTAGATCAATCTAAGCCAATTCTTTCACCCGTTTTTCCAAATATTCTTTTGTATTCTTTGAACTATCTTCGATAATTTCCTCAAACAAAGCGTTGAGAACCTCTCCCACTTTTTTGCTTGGCTTGATCCCGAGTATCTTCATAACCTCAGCGCCGTTTATATTCATGTCTTTCAATGAAAGTGGCTCATAAAACTGCTCGCCAATCCGTTTCTGTAACTCAGTCAGTCTCCAGCTCGTAGCCTTGGATCCACCTCCCACTCGGTCGCCTATTCTAAGAGCCATCATGTCGGCGATATTTTCTTTTCCTACTCTCCTGATAAACCGGCGGATCGAGGCGTCGGTCATCTTGCGCTCGTACACAAACATATGCCACCTGACTAGGGTAAATATGCGGTCCTGATCTTTTTTTGAGAGCTTCAGTCGCTCGGCAATCCGCTTGGCAGTTCTTGCTCCTGACACCTCGTGATTATAAAAAGTGACGCCTCGTTCTCCACCTTGCTTGGCAACCACAGGCTTATCAATATCGTGTAAAAGGGTTGCAAGTCTCACAACCGGGTCAGGGGATGGGCATGCCCTTAACGCCTCGACCGAGTGGGTAAATACGTCATAAATATGATGTCCACCTTGCTTGACTTCTTTTGTCGCCAGTAGCTCGGGGATCACAATCTCGATCATTCCCGTGTTTACGGCTAATAATATTCCGTCGGCTACATGCTCCGATCCGACTAGCTTCATCATCTCCGCCCCAATTCGCTCCCAAGAAATTTCCTTTAAGTTTGGCATCTTTTCCTTGAGCGCTTGGAGCGTCTTTTCCTCGATCACAAATCCTAGTTGAGCCGAGAGTCTTATCGCCCTCATGATTCTGAGCGCATCTTCCTCAAACCGCGCGCTTGGATCCCCAACCGCCCGGATCACTTTGTTCTTAATATCCTCTTGTCCACCATAAGGGTCAAAGATCTCGATTAGTTTACCCTGAGCTTGCCGAAGGGCGAGGGCATTGATCGTAAAGTCGCGGCGCTTTAGGTCCTCCTCAATGTTCTTGCCCCAGGCGACGCTGTCCGGCCTCCTTTTATCACTATATCCAGATTCGGATCGGTATGTAGTTATGTCATAGAGCGCGTCGTCATCTATCTTATCCTCTGGGATCTCGAACTGGGTTCGGATATGCTTGCCCGCAACCTTGACTGTCCCATACTCATTATCATAAAAGGACTCTTCAAACAGTGGCTGGATCTCCTCAGGTGTTGCCGAGGTGGTTACGTCCCAGTCGTAAGCCGGAATTCCCAGAATCAGGTCTCGCACCGCCCCCCCAACTATCCAAGCTTCGTGTCCCGCCTCTTCTAGTTTTTTGACAATCGCCACCACTCCCGGATCAAATGCTAACTTCATAACTCTATTATACCCGTATCATGGCGCTCTGGGGTAGAATGAAGCTATGGAAATCAAGCTCAGTGCCAAGTTAGCCAAAAATAGATCAGCTGAGGACATTTTTCAGACCATTTTAAAATCACGCGGCCACAAAACGAGAGGCGACCAACAAGAGTTTCTCAGTCCTCCCGAGCCCTCTCTAGATTATCTCCTCAAAAATTCTGGGATCAAGCTCTCCTCGCTTAAATCAGCGCAAAAAATCATCGACTTTCATCTTAACGCAGGGCATGATATCTGTGTTTTTGGCGATTACGACGCGGATGGCGTGACGGCTACAGCTCTCATGTGGCAAGCACTCTCGGCCTACGCCAAAAAACAAAAATCTGGCTCGCGCATTTTGCCCTTTATCCCAGATCGGCACAAACATGGATACGGACTATCTGACAAAGCAGTTGACGAGATCATCACTGGATTAGCTTTTGTGGACACACAGTTCGACAATTTTCTACCCAAACTTGTTGTGACCGTCGACACTGGTATTGTTGCCAAGGAGGGAATCAAGACTTTTATCAATCAAAGTATCGAAGTTATTGTGACTGACCATCACCAGCTAGAAAAAAGTCTTCCTCCCGCAACTAGCATTGTCCACACCACTCTGACCTCAGGCGCAGGTATCGCTTGGATTGTCTCGATGTATCTCTTAGGAGATATCGCCAAAAACCTTCTTGATCTTGCAACCATAGGAATTGTGGCTGATCTGATGCCGGTCACTGGGCTAAACCGAGCCATTATTACCTCAGGTCTCAAGATTATCGAAAAGAGCACAAGGCCAGGCATTATTGCACTCAGGGAGCTAATCGGTTCCAAAGAAAAATCGATCTCAACATATCTAATTAGCTTTGCGATTGCCCCTAGAATTAATGCTGCTGGTCGGATCTATAGTCCACTAGACGCACTTCGTCTTCTCTGTACCAGTGACAAAGTCCAGGCGAATGAACTCGCTAAAAAAATCGAACTTCAAAACAAGGATCGTCAAGACCTTACCGATCAAGCCCTCAAAATTGTCTTATCCATCAAGCCTAAGCACAAAATAATCGTGGTTATAGGCGACTACCACGAAGGAGTGATCGGACTTGTTGCGGGCAAGCTGGTCGAAAAATTTAATCTCCCTGCGGTTGTTATGAGTGACAACAAGGACATAGTCAAAGGATCGGCTAGGTCGCTCCCCGGGATTGATATTACTAAAATGCTCAGGTCCCTACCCACACATTTTCTGGGACTCGGTGGACACGAGCAGGCAGCTGGATTTAGCTTGGAAAAGACCCAGGTCAAAAACATGACAAGTGAATTAGTAAAACTTGCGAATCACTCAATCAATTCCTCGCTTCTCGTTAAGACTCACGCGGCCGATCTCGAGCTTTCACTAAGCGACACTACGCTTGCCCTCGCCAAAAAAATCCGCACCCTCGAACCTTTTGGGATCGGCAACCCAAAGCCCAAGTTTTTACTTAACTCTCTTAAAGTAGTCGAAGATCGTAAGCTCGGCGCAGAGGGTAAGCACCGCCGGCTCACTGTTGAACAAGATGGGGTTACACGAGAACTTATGCACTTCAACTCAGTGGAGCCTCATCCGCTCATAAACATCTCTTCAGCGATTGTCACGCTCGACATTAACCTTTGGCGTTCCAAAGAATCACTTCAACTCATAGGTAGTTATGTCAAAACCTAAATTATCTCTAGACCGCCCACGGCTCCTATTTGCTATTAGCTTTCTACTGCTCGCTATTTTATATCCTGGTCAAAACAAGCTACAAACTACGATTATCTCCCCCGGCGAAGTGCTTTCTTACACTTTGCCTGACCCCGTCCCCGTATTGTATCCCAAAAATCTGGGAGCAAATATCCCGTTTCATACTGCTCGGGGAGTAATTATCCAAGATCTTGACAGTAAAGCTATTCTCTATAGCTACAATCCTGATCTCACGCTCGCTCCCGCCTCCCTCACCAAACTCATGACAGCCTTAGTCGCGATCGATCACTATTCACTGAATAGTGTGCTCGAAGTCAAAAACGAGGATCGCGCAATCGGTCAAACAATCAATTTAATTGCAGGAGAAAAACTCACTTTCAAAGATCTCTTATCAGGCCTGCTTATCCACTCAGGCAACGACGCAGCCCTCGCCCTCGCCGACAATTTTCCGGGTGGCTATCAAGAATTTGTGAGGGCCATGAACGCCAAAGCCAAGTCTATCCACATGGATAACACTGTCTTCAAAAATCCGTCTGGCATCGA
Source organism: uncultured Pseudomonadales bacterium (assembly GCA_964507925.1). Lineage (GTDB taxonomy): Bacteria > Patescibacteriota > Microgenomatia > UBA1400 > UBA12108 > CAZDRB01. The sequence goes on along the minus strand of CAZDRB010000001.1, from coordinate 70,286 downwards.
CCAATATGGTCACGTCTCAACTCCTCGAGACATCGCGATTCTAGCCTCGCAAGCTCTCGCGAGCTCAACGATTGCCGAGATTGTTCAAACAAAAAGTCTTACAATTAGCGATATATCTGGGCAACAACTGCACAGCCTGGAGACTACCAACAAGCTCCTGGGCTCGGTTGCAGGATTAAAAGGCCTCAAGACAGGCTTTACTGCCCAGGCTGGAGAGTGCTTGGTTAGCTATGTCGAAAGAGGGGATCAGAAAGTAATAGTGGTCGTTCTCGGGTCATCAGATCGCTTCGGCGAATCCGAAAGACTTATCAACTGGGCGTATGATAATCACGAGTGGATTACCCCAGACCTCTAGGATATAATCTCTGTATGACCACGCGCACAAAAATTATCGATCTAAAAACCAAGATTGGGAAAACAGTCAAAATTTCTGGTTTTATTCAAGCACTTAGAAATCAGGGCAAGATCGCCTTCCTTAGAATCCGTGACAACTCGGGCTCTATCCAGGTCGTAGTCTTAAAAGACAAAGAGGCGTTCGGCAAGCTCGACGTTCTCACAATCGAATCAGTCGTCTCAGTCATGGGACTTTGCAAAGAAACTAAACAAGCGCCTGAAGGAGTCGAACTAGAAGCAGATACGCTCGAGATTCTCTCGCTTTCTGCTCCTGAGCTACCTATTCCCGTTGCTCTCGAAAAAGGCGCGTCCGAAGTAGACGTAGCCAAGCGTTTTGATTGGCGCTGGCTCGACCTTCGCCTCGCCGAAAAACACAAAATCTTTTCTCTCTGGACAGCTCTCGAAAAAGGTGCAAGGAACTATTTTCTTAACAATGGTTTTACCCAACTTTACTCGCCGTCCCTTATGAGTGCTTCAAGCGAAGGTGGATCCGAGTTTTTCGAGGTCAAGTATTTTGATCGTCAGGCATTTCTTGCCCAGTCTCCTCAGTTCTACAAACAAATGGCCATGTCTGCGGGACTAGAGAAGGTCTTTATGATGGGTCCAGTTTTTCGTGCTGAGGAATCATTTACTACTCGCCACATGACCGAGTTTACCGGTTGGGATGTGGAGATATCCTATATCGACTCCCATCACGATGTCATGGATATGGAAGAGGGGCTCTTGATCTCAGCCTTTACAGAAGCCAAAAATATCTTACCAGACCTTGAGATTCCAACTTCACCTTTCCCACGAATTCCCTTCGCCAAAGCCAAAGAAATGCTCAAAAAAATCGGAATAACTAGCGACAAAGAAAACGATCTCTCTCCCGAGGAGGAGCGTGGACTAGCAAAGATCGTCAAAGAGGAGATGGGGCATGACTTTGTGTTTGTGATCGATTATCCCCCCGGGGGACGTGCCTTTTACCACATGAGACACGATGAAAACAACACGCTCACGAAGGGATTTGATCTCCTTTACAAAGGAGTCGAGGTTACAACCGGCGCACAGCGCGAGCATCGCGTGGAGATCTTAGAAAAACAAGCCATAGAAAAGGGAGTGGATCCAAAAACTATTTCTGACTACCTCAACTTTTTCCGCTATGGTTGTCCTCCGCATGGCGGGATTGGGATGGGACCAGGAAGGATAGTGATGCAGATCTTGGGACTAGATAGTGTCAAGGAGGCAACATTTCTCCCTCGCGACGTCAAGCGCCTCAAGCCCTAATTTTTTCTACTCCAACCACTGATCCGAAACAGCAGGAACATAAGCTACAAAATCTGGATCTCCCGAAAATACATATACTGGTTGCAAAAACTGCTGGGCAGTATCAGGGTCATAGTACTTAATAGCTATATCGCGTATTACCACCTCCTGTGCTCCCGGCTTGATCCCAGCAACAAATCCTTCTCCCCGTTGAAGTCTCTGCCACGCTTCCGCAACCCCAATCAAGGGATAGCTTGCAAAGCGCTCCAAATTAACCGGAAAATAATTGTAGTTCAAACTCACAAACTGTCGCGGATCTTCTCTTTGCAAGGCCAGGATCCCAGTGATCAAACCTTGGTCAGTTCTCGGGTTGACTACTTCTACATTATCAACTGGTGAACGATACAAATTGACCTGCACAAAATGCGCTTGTGAGAGAGATACCGCGGGCACTATCTGCTCTCCCTCTGCTCTAAGGTATTGAATAGTATACGATCCGTCCCTGATGTCTTCTGGCAAGAGCTCGACTCGTGAGAGCAGGTTGTACATTCGGTCAACTGCCTGGGTTTCGTCAAAATAATTGTTTGGCGTTCGATAACTTGGATCATCTTGCCATCTTTTGTCTAGGACAAAGGCGCCAGTGATAATATTTATAGTGAGTGACGAAGGGATCGGACTTAGCGAGTTCCAGCGGTAATCAGTTTCTGAGAGCTTGACTGGATCCTGGATAAAATCCAGACGATTTGCAACCGCCTTGGCAAAGTCATAAGCCAAGAGATTGGCTTTTTTGATCGGCATAAAAAAGACTTTAAATTGATCAGGGAGCTTGGATGGCAAGCCTCCTGTTGGAGTTTCGAGCGAATAGGTCAAACTCAGCTGATCTTTTTGCGGAAAAGCTATGCGTGGCAACTTGCCAAAAAGGACGTCAGGAGGAGGTGGGGGAGGAGGGTTAATTTTTTTCCAGTAGGTAGTGATTGCTCCAAGAATGACTCGACCAATGATCAGGACTGCAAGGGTAATTGCACCGTACTTGATCACCTTTCTTGCAATCACCGCTGTTTCGCCAAGACTAGCCATAGCTCTAGTATATAATACTTCCCATGACTATTCGCACCCGAATTGCCCCTTCTCCTACCGGTATCGCCCACCTCGGAACTGCCTATATCGCTATGAGAAACTTGGCTATCGCGAGGCAGGGCAAAGGACAGTTTCTTGTCCGCATAGAAGACACTGATCGAGAGCGTCAGGTCGAAGGAGCGGTTGAGGTTATTTTTGACGCCCTCTCTTGGCTGGGACTCTCAAACGACGAAGGTCCAAATGTCGGCGGTCCTCACGCCCCCTATACTCAATCAGAGAGGCTTAATATCTACAAAGAGCACGCACTTAGCTTAGTCAAAAATGATCGAGCCTACTACTGCTTTTGTACCAGAGAGCGACTTGAGCAAGTCCGCGCAGACCAGCAAGCTCAAAAACAGCTCCCTCGATATGATAAGTATTGCCGCAATCTTGATCGATCAGAGTCAGAAAAACGAAGTAAATCTGAGCCATATGTTATCAGGCTTAAAGTTCCAGAGTCAGGAACTACCATTTGTCACGACGTAATTAGAGGTGACGTTGAATTTCAAAACTTAGGCATTGACGATCAGGTACTCTTAAAAACCGACGGCTATCCAACCTATCATCTTGCTGTCGTCGTAGACGATCATCTTATGGGTATTACGCACGTCATTCGTGGAGAGGAATGGCTCTCGAGCTCTCCCAAGCATATCTTGATCTACCAAGCATTTGGTTGGGATCTACCAGTTTTTGCCCACCTCCCGATTATTAGAAACAAAGACCATAGCAAAATGAGCAAAAGGAAAAATGACGTCTCGATCCTCTCCCACCGCGACAAGGGTTACTTACCAGAAGCTATTCTTAATTTTCTGGCACTTATGGGATGGTCGCATCCCGACAAAAAAGAAGTATTCGCATTGGGCGAATTTATAGAACATTTTTCTCTCGAGCGCGTGACACTAACTGCCCCAGTATATGATCTGGACAAGCTTAACTGGCTCAACGGTGTCTATATCCGCGAACTATCCGATGCCGATCTTGCCTCCCGCCTAGAACCATTTATTCCGGCTGATTGCCCAGAGGACATGGTGGGGCGTATTTTGCCTCTTATCAAAGAGCGCCTTGTCACGCTCAAAGACTTTGAGGAGTTATCTGATTTTTTCTATCGAGACATCTCAGTAGACCTGAGCATGCTCACCAAAAAATCGAGCGTCGACGAAGTTAAAGCACAACTATCAGCTACAAACCATGAGCTATCAACTATTGAGCAAGTAAACTGGACTCATGAAAATATTGAGCAAAAAATTAGATCTCTATCTGAATCAAATGAATGGAAGCCTGGACAATACTTTATGATGCTCCGCGTTGCCGTGACCGGCAAGACAGCAACCCCTCCACTATTTGAGACGATCGAGGTGATTGGCAGAGACAAGGTACTCGCACGCTTTGAAAATGTGCTAAACTCAGCTTGAAAGGACAACTTTACGGGCGTCTGGCCCCACCATAGCCTTTGGCGACGGGGGGTACGAGGAGGAGGGTCCCGACGAATACGTCGGGAAATCGAACTCGAAGCATTGCGAAGAAGGCTTGTACTGAGCGAACGCAGTGAGTCGAAGTAATCAGCGGAAACCCTCAGGTAGCTAGTATCTACCTAAAAAGGACAAGTTCAAATCAACAAAGACTTGCTCCAATACTATCTTTCATTTGTAAATTGTAAATTGAGAATTAAAAATTCTCCGAAGGAGCAAATATGTGCGGAATTTTTGGTTACGTTGGGAGTGGCAATGCTACAAAAATTGTTTTTGAGGGCCTCAAGTCACTAGAGTATAGAGGTTACGATTCATGGGGGATCGTAGCAGCCGGATCCGGGGGACTTGCGCTAGAAAAGCATGTCGGGAAAATTGGCTCTAGTCAGTTAACCCTTGGATCATCAAAAATAGCCCTTGGTCATACCCGTTGGGCAACTCACGGCGGGGTCACTGATCAAAATGCCCATCCCCACCTGGATTGCACTGGAAATATCTCGGTAGTCCACAACGGGATTATCGAAAACTATCTCGAACTCAAGAATAAACTACTTGATCAGGGTCACAAATTTGTCTCAGAAACAGATACCGAGATCTTCACCCATCTTGTTGAAGAGGCTCAAAAAAAGCTCGCCTTTGCCTCTGCTGTCAAGGCAAGTTTTGCCCAACTCAAGGGGTTCAACACAATAGTTGTGATAAGCAAAAATGGCGATCTTGTCGCCTGCAAAAATGGCTCTCCCCTTGTCGTCGGACAGGGCAAAGGAGGCGAGCTCTACATTAGCTCAGATATCCCGTCACTCCTTGCTTGTACTGACAATATAGCAGTGCTCAAAGACGGGGATATCGCCATAATCAAAAATGGCAAACTAACTTCACGCCACATTTTTAGCCAGATCAAGATGGATCGAGAGATAGTTGAGCTAGGCGAGTATCCTCACTACTTTATCAAGGAAATACATGATCAGGTAGAGGCGATTGGTAGGCGCATAAGCTCAGATGATCGCGAGATCATCAAGGCCAGAAAACTGCTCACCGAGGCTCAAGTGGTCTATGCAATCGGATGCGGGACCGCCTACTACTCCATGCTTGTTGCAAGCTATCTTTTTGCTCGGCACAGCAACATCCAAATCATTCCGGTGTCGGCTAGCGAGTTTAACTCCTTCGTACACTTAGTCGATAAAAACTCTGCGGTGCTACTTGCCTCCCAGTCAGGAGAAACGATCGACACAATTCAGGCTATGCGAGATGCCAAGGCACGAGGCGCCAAGATAATAGGCCTGGTGAACATTCCGGGATCTACTCTCTCTAGAGAGGTAGATGTCTGGGTATCGCTCCTTGCGGGTATCGAGAAAGCGGTTGTGTCATCCAAGGCATTCACCAACATGCTAGTCTCAGCTTACCTAATCTTGGGAAAGCGTATTGATGTGAGTAGGGCAGTAAATGAAGTCAAGGAGTTTTTTACGCCCGAGCTCGAACTTAAGCTCTGGGCTTTGGCAGACAAACTTGCCAAACACTCTGACCTATATGTGATCGGCAGGGGACAAAATTATGGAGTCGCACTCGAAGGTGCTCTCAAAATGAAGGAGATCTCCTATCTCCATGCTGAGGGATTTGCCGGTGGAGAGCTCAAACACGGAGTGATTGCGCTCATCGACAAAGGAACGCCTTGCTTGGTAATAGTCGACGAGGGGGAGGAGCGTGACAATGTTCTCTCAGGAGCGATGGAGCTCAAGGCAAGAGGCGCCTGGATTATAGGCATAGGACCAAAAAAAGAAGAGGTCTTTGACGACTGGATCAAGGTAGAAGACGACGAGATTATCTCACCTATCTTGAACGTGATTCCGTTTCAACTATTGGGATACTATCTCGCCCTTGCCAAAAATCTTGATCCCGACATGCCGCGCAACCTTGCCAAGTCAGTGACTGTCAAATAGTCTTTGCAGTCTCTATCAGCTCGTCCAAGCTTACCAGCTGGGACTCGGTTTTATTTCGATATTTTAGCTCGACCTGTTCTCCTGATTTGGTCGACACGAGAGCTCGGATCGGACATCCGATCATGTCCGCTTCCGCTAGCTTCTGCCCCGCGCCAACTGACTCTCGGTCGTCGTACAAAACTTCGATACCTGCCTTGATAAGAGCTTGATATACTTCCTCAGCTCGCTTAACCACTGACTTGTCGTTGGTATTGACGCTCACTAGGTGTACCGTATATGGCGCAACCGAGGCAGGCCAGATAATGCCCTTTTCATCGTTAAACTTTTCGACGATCACGCCCATGGTCCGACTAATTCCGATTCCATAACAGCCCATGATCGGATATTCTTTTTTTCCGTCTTGACCCACAATACTTAGATCAAAGGCCTTGGAATATTTTTGTCCAAGATCAAACACATTGCCGACCTCCGAGGCCATCGCGCTCTTGAGCTTATCGTCTTTACATAGTGGGCAATCATCCCCCTCGGAATAAGTCTTAATGTCGTCTACATTGACGCAGTAATCACACTTATCGCAGTACAATACAGGCGCCTCGCCGGCAGGAGTCAAAACCTCAAACTCATAACTAATCTTTTCGGAGAATGCTCCTCCCGAGGCCTCGGTCGCCTTGGCTACAAGCCCCAGTCGTTTAAAGATCGTGAGGTAGGCCTCCTTAACTTTTTTGTAGTTGAGGTCAAAATCTTCTTGCGTTGCATGAAAGCTATACATGTCTTTCATGTAAAACTCTCGGCCTCGCAAAATTCCTGATTTGCTCCGTAATTCGTCGCGGAACTTCCAATTGATATGGTAGATCGAGAGAGGCATATCTTTGGCCGAGTGAATCCACTCTTTGGCAAGTGGGGTGACCGTTTCTTCGTTACTTTGCGCAAGCGCATAGTCCCTATCCGTCCGGCTCTTAATCTTAAAAAGCACGTCAATATCCCACCCACCTGTTTGCTTCCACAGATCAGCAGGGTGGAGGAGGGGCATAAGTACCTCTTGTCCTCCAATCTTGTCCATTTCCTCACGCACAATGTTTGCAATTTTGTTGAGCACCCGCAATCCCAAGGGGAGATAGGTATATACCCCAGCCATAACTTGTCTGACAAATCCTGCCTGCACGAGCAAGCGGTGATTGGCAGTATCTGCTCCAGACGGAGCAGACTTAAGTGTTTTGACGAACATTTTCGAGTATTTCATAATTCTCCTTTTTAAAATAATTTTCCACCGATTATTGCTTCATTTTTATCTGGCACTACCAGTATACACTCGTGAGTCTCGTCGGGCACTCCGAGCGTGAGTACTTCTGACTGGAATGGTCCGATCTGGCGGGGAGGAAAGTTAACCACTCCCATGACCATTTTGCCCACAAGCTCTTCTTTGGTGTAATGCTTGACCAGCTGAGCACTAGATACTTTAGTGCCGATCTCAGCGCCAAAATCTATTTTCAGTTTATATGCAGGCTTCTTTGCTTCTGGGAAGTCCTCGAGCGCCACTATCTTGCCCACGCGTATATCGAGCTTTACAAAATCATCGTATATTGTCATATTATGTCTCCTTATCCATTAAATTATATGTTGTTTTATCATCTAGCACCGCAATTAGATTCTTAGGATCTAATAACACTGGCGTAAGGTTTCGTTCCTCACCCAGATTGTATTTCTCTGCCAGATCATAGGTAAACCTTAGTGCTGAGTAATCTTCTAACGCAATCCCAACAGAGTCAAAGAGAGTTATTTCACCATCATTATCGCGTCCACGTTTAAGCCCAGTAACTAACTCGTGCATCTCAGCGTAAACTAGGTTTTTCGCCTCATCATGGTCAAGCCTTTGAATTTCTCCCTCAACGTACGATTGGTCAAAGTATTCAACTACTATGCGACTTCGAGACAAAATACCAAGTTCTAACTCAGTTTTGCCGATCGTGTCTCCTCCGAGCGCGTTAATATGCACTCCTTCCTGAACCCAATCATTCTTAATGACATCGACATTTGCCTTACAGGCAGTGCACACAGTTATAATATCCGCTCCCAGAGTTGCTTCTTTGGCGCTATTGCATCTCGTTAATTTAAGGCTGGAGGTGGACATATTTTTTTCAAATTTATCCATTGCCTTTGAATCAATATCAAAGAATCGAACTTCGCTAATATCACGCACCAACTGTTGGCCCTTAACTTGAAATTCGCTTTGAGCACCATTTCCAATTAGAGCCAAAACCCGTGCGTTCTTGCGAGCCATTAAGTCAGTTGCAAGAGATGCAGTAGCGGCTGTTCGAAGGGCAGTGAGCACAGTCATTTCGCTAAACATCAGAGGATAGCCAGTATCAATTCTCGATAGTTGACCAGTGGCAACCACAGTCTGCTGACCTATAAAGGGATTATTAGGATGGCAGTTAACATATTTAAATGTGTAATAATTTTCATTATCACAAATAGGCATAAGCTCCAATACGCCGCCTGGAACATGCATGGCAGGTCTGGGCATTTTGGTAAATGATTGCCATTTCCCAAAGTCGTGTTTGAGCGCCTTCATCAGACCCAGTAGGTAGTTATTAAATCCGTGTTTCTGCACTAACTCGGTTAGTGACTCGACATTCATAATTTTCATATTACTTATCTCCTTTATATATTTTTTTAGTGTTTCTCTAATAAAAAAACCTCGTCTTCGCCCACCAGAATTATCTGATAGACAAGGACGAGGTTAGCTCGTGGTACCACCTTGCTTCCGTTAGCTTACAAAAAAACCACCTTGCGGTGGAGTCAGTATGTAAGCTATTGCTTATTATCTGCGCTCCGTTGCCGACACGCTTTGTCGTATTTTACGGTTGACTTCCGTAGTACTCATCGTACTCAGCTCGTTTGGCGGGAAACCAAACTGTAACGCCTTTTTATTAATTTCTGGAACTATATCACCAACTTTAATAAGTTGTCAATACTTGGCAATATTTCTTTTTCGGTAATGGCGGCAAGATCAGTTATCGTCATTCGTTTAATATCTACCTCAAGTTCATACAAAAATCCATACCAAGCAATCTCACCCCCATACCTAGAATGAAGGTCAGCGATGCGCTCGACTAGTGGCACCACTCCGGCAGGCGTGACACGCATATCAGCGTATGCGAGGATCTTGGCCGGCCACGACTGCTTGATGATGAGTCCAGTATCTCCAGCATAATATCCTGCATGCTCCTCCTCGAGAATTGTTGCGACCTCTTTCTCCCCTAGCTCGTCCATAATCTTCATTGTCGCCTGGTATGCGTCGCTACCATACTTTTCTCTCCATTCCGATTGCAAGATTTTCCACTTCTCAATATTCTCGATCGGCATCAAATTCTTTGATAAATCAAACTTGACTAGATTGCCCATATCATGAAGAAGTAGTGCTTTGGTCACTAGTCCTTGGTCTATCTCATCACTCCACCCCTCGAGGATCTTTATTCCAACTCCCGCAACCCTGAGCATATGCGTCACGAGCTGGGGCATAATCTGATATTTCTCGTAAATCTCCTGTATCCTCATAAGACTAGTATATAATTAATTCATGACCAGAAAAAAGCGCACCCATTTCAAGTCCCCATTTTCCGAGTACTTCAACTATCTCAGTAGAATTGATCGTGGCAAGAGATACACCAAAGAATACGGCTCGATCCTTCTACTTTCATTGACCGAAGAGGTCGGGGAGATCGCTCGTGCTTACCTCGCCGAGCACGGCCGAAAGCCTCTGAACCTGGCCGCCCAAAGGGACGAGTCCTACGAACAAGAGCTAGGCGACCTCGTCGTCACGATCCTCAGAATTGCGCGGATCAAGGATATTGATCTTCACGAGCGGGTCCTCGGCTCGCTCAAAAAAATCGAAGCTAGGAAACTCAAACCAAAGGAGTAGTACCTCTCACGTCCGAAGTGCGGTAAAATACTCTGGCAAGCTGCCGAGTGATGAAATGGTATCATGCGACACTCTGAATGTCGTCTTCTAGGTTCGAATCCTAGCCCGGCAACCACTCGACACGCTAGTCCCCACTTTCTATCGACCTGCTAAAATATCCCCATGACAATGCAAGATTTTTTGCAAAAAGTTAACGAAATCGCCTACGAATAAGCTGAGATAACAGGCATGCCCCTAATTGGACATGTTGATCTCGCCAAAGAAAAAGGGATTGAGTTAGCCAAAAAGCTTGGCGCAGACGAATCGGTTGTCGAGGCAGGCACACTCATCATGGACTGCATGATCGGACAAGCAATCAAAGAGGGGAGACAACCCGAGCACATCCAAATGAGCCTAGAAAAAACTAACGAATTACTAGCTAGTTCTGATCTAACAGAACAAATAAAAGAAAATATCCGCCACTGTGTACTTGAACATCACGGGGTAGAAAAGTTCTTTTCACTGGAATCTGAAATAGTCGCCAACGCCGATTGTTATCGATTTGTCTCTGTCCAGGGATTTGTTTGCGCTCTCCGCTACCTTCGCCCAACCATGCCTTTTGAGGAAGTTATCGCCCTCATTAAATCAAAAGTCGAAGAAAAATGGGGGATCATTTCTCTCGAAGAAGTTAAGTCAGAACTCTCTCCTCAACACCAGTTGATTAAAAAGATACTTACTAACCTTAAATGAAAATCTCCGATGCCGCCCCAATCTTTTCCCTCCCTGACCAGGATGGTCACATCCATCACTTGACCGACTACCTCGGCAAATGGGTTGTTCTCTATTTTTACCCCAAAGACGATACTCCCGGTTGCACTACAGAAGCCTGCAACTTTCGCGACTCCATGTCCGAAATAGAGAAACTCGGAATGGTAGTTCTCGGAGTTTCCAAAGACTCGACCAAGTCACATAAAAAGTTCGCGGGGAAATACCATCTCAATTTTCCACTCCTCAGCGACGAGAGGGGAATCGTCCACAAAGATTACGACATCAATAGTCGCACAACCTATCTAATTGATCCAAAAGGGAGGGTCGCCAAAATATACAAAAATGTTAGTCCTGATAATCACGTAGGAGAAATACTCGCTAACTTTCAAGATCCGAAGGCATAGGTTCAGGAGGCAAAAACTCGTCTCCGCTCTCTGTTTTTGGCGCGTAATCTACTCCCTTGAGCCACTCTACATATGGGCATCCTGTTGCCTCTTTTTTCTCCCGATCCCATCCGGCGGTCGAGCACTTTTTCATCTTCTTACCCGCAGCCGTTGTATACAAAACTAGTTTTTTGCCACACTCCGGACAGTCCTCGTCAAGCGCCTCGGTCGTGCCATTGATCCACTCTATATAGTCGCAACCTTCGGCTTTTTTAAGTTCGGCATTCCACACGTTGGTCGAGCACTTCTTCATTTTCTTACCGAATCTCGTGACGTTAAGAACTAGTGGGTTGCCACACTTGGGGCATTTTTCGTCTAACTCCTGAGGTTTGACCTCGAGCCATTTGACGTAGTCACAACCCTCATTCTTGCGGGTCTCAGGGTTCCAGTTTCCTGCACTACAGCGCTGTAACTGACGACCAGTTTTGGTTTCTGTTACTGGGGCGAGGGGGTTTCCACACTTAGGACATTTTTCTTCCATTGGGTCATAATAGAGGCAATGACTTACTTTGTCTACATGCTAGAGTGCGAGGATGGTAGTTACTACCTCGGCTCAACAGATAATATCGAAAGTCGTTTTGCCAAGCATTTATCGGGCAAAGGTGCTAGCTACACTCGGAGTCACAAGCCGTTGAGAGTCGTCTACACTGAAGAGCATCCTGACAAGTCTAGCGCTCTAAAGCGCGAGGCTGCCCTCAAAAAACTTACTCATCAACAGAAGTTCGCCTTGATATAATCTTTATTTATGAAAAGATACCTTCGCAAGATATTTCCCTATTCTCATATCCCTAACATCGCGATGTTTTATGTATTGAGCGGAGTTTACAATGCTTGGTTTGCCTCTGCCGTCTGGGCATTCATCTGGGGAGCCTTTATGACCAAGACTCAGATAGGGATCTCAGACTCAATCACTTTTGCTGTTGGATTTTTAGTAGAACTGCCGTCGGGAGTGATGGCTGATATTATAGGCAGAAAGAAAACAATCCTACTTGGCAATATTATGCTCTCTGCTGGCAATCTTTTGATTGCTATCAGTAGCTCATTTTTTTCTATCACCCTCTGGTATATGTTATGGACAATCGGCTACGCCTTCCAGTCCGGCGCGACCGAGGCCTTGGCCTACGACTCGCTCAAAGAGGAGGGGTACGAAAATAATTGGAAAGAGGTTATCACAACCTCGACCATTATCGGCAGAGTAGTCAATCTGAGTGCAACCGCAATCGGAGGCGCACTCTTTGCAATCGGACTTCGCTTGCCTTACCTTACAGCTGGTATGGTCGGAATAATTGGTGTTATTGCAGCCTATTTCTTAAAAGAAATTGTTGTCAAAAAACCTGAAAATACTTGGTCACCAAAACTCTATCTAACACAAATTAAAGACGGCCTTGCAGTTCTCATTAATCCAAAAGTCGTGTCATTTGCCTTCCTTTGCCTAACTATTTTAAGTATAGGTTATATGTATAACTGGGGGATACTCCGACCCTTTACGGCAGAACGTTTTGGATATACTCCAACCACCTACGCCTACTTACTCTCGGTCATCTCATTTAGCGTTATAATCTCGTTGAGCATTATGCGCTGGATTCAAAAATGGCTTTCGCAATCAAAGCATATTATTATAACTACCTTTATTTTCTCTTTAGTGTTTCTCTTGATTGGTCTTCCACAAAAATTCTTGGTCGGAGGAACTCTCATGATCCTTTTAGCAATGGCGCTTACACATGTAGACATCTTGTTTTCACAATTTATCAACGAACATACCCCAACTAACCACCGGGCCACAACTCTCTCGGCCATTGCTCTATTTACCAGGTTGCCGTATGTTCTATTGGCACTAGTGATAGGCAAAATCGCCGAAAACAATGGCCTGCCTCAATACACAGTCATAGTGGGAGTTATCGGGCTCAGTGTCTGGGCGTTGTCATTTTTACTGCGACTGCGAAAAAGGTATTTAGTCACTAGCCACTACTCCAATATACGGTAACTCTCGCAGGTATTTGCCCTCGTAATCTAGTCCGTACCCAACCACAAACTTATTCGGTATCTCTCGGCCGACATACTCCACGGGTACTTCAATTTCGCGTCTCTTGCTCTTGGAGAGCATCGCCGCGGTAGCCAGTCTTTTTGGTTTTCTCGCCTTCATCATCGCCTGTAGGATAGACAAACTAAATCCAGTATCGACAATATCTTCTACAAGAATTACATTCTTGCCACCAATATCTTGCTTAAGATCTTTGGTGATCTTGGGCTCACCAGAGGATACAGTCCCATCACCATACGTATCCATCCCGACAAAATCAATTACTATTCTCTCCATTCCTTGTTTGTAAAGAGCTCGCGCAAGCTCATACAAAAAAACAAACGCACCGTCCAGGACTCCAACTAGGATAACCTCTTCTCCTGCAAAGTCCCGCGCTATTTCGCTTGCGATCCGCTCTACAATTCCCTTGATCTCCTCTTTAGAGATCAATATCTCAATTTTATCTGCTTGTACTGGCATATCACCAGTATACTCTACAAAAAACCCGCCTTGCGACGGGTTTTTTTGTTTTTCTAATACTATTTAGCAATATTAGTAGCTAGAGCGGCCATATCCGCCACCACGATTGTTGTCTCGTGATCCACCGTATCCTCCACCTTGAGGACGTCCGCCACCGAATCCACCACCACCAAATCCACCACGACTATTGTCGCGAGGTTCCATGGGGCGTGCTTCGTTGACGACGATAGCGCGACCATCTAGGTCTTTGCCGTTAAGTTCGGCGACAGCTTTTTGAGCCTCTTCTTCCGTACTCATCTCAACAAAGCCAAAGCCTTTTGAGCGGCCAGTTGCACGGTCAGTGATGACGCGGGCACTGGTAACAGTTCCTACCTGGGAGAAAAATGCTTGTAATGAATCGTCAGTTGTAGCCCAGGCTAAACTTCCGACAAATAATTTGGTTGCCATGTGGCGACCTCCATAAACGCGTGCCATCACTTCGCTTTAAACTAACAGGAAAAATTCGCTATCGTTCTGGAAAAGCATGTACACATAAATAACTATGGTGATTATAGCACACAATCCTTGTTATAATGTCAATATGAAGGGCTTTCTTAACTTTGTTCGTGAGCAGGGAGTTGTCGGGCTCGCTGTTGGTTTTCTCCTAGGTGGAGCCGTCTCCAAACTCGTGACGGCGCTCATTAACGATATTATCAATCCCGTGATCGGCCTTCTCCTCGGCTTTACCGGCGAGCTGAGAGACGCTAGTGTTGAGATCGGTAGCTCTCATCTCATGTGGGGCAACTTTCTCTCAACCATGATTGACTTTATCGTGGTCGCCCTCGTCGTATACTTTGGCGTCCATATCTTGGGACTAGACAAAATCGACCGGAAAAAGGATAAATGAGCCGCCTTTTCCTCACCTCCCAAATCCAGTACGTAGCTCACAGCGTTGGGCAGAAGTTAAATGCTGACATTAAGAAAAAAACGGTTTTCATCACTACTACTCTAAAGGGCAAGCCTGGCTCTGATCTCACGTGGCACTACACCAACATAAAGAGTTTGGAAGATAACGGATTCCATTTTGATATGTACGACATCGAGGAAAAAACCGAAGACAATATTCGGAATGATTTATCTCAATATAAATGTATATACGTAGAAGGGGGTAGCTCCCCATATCTACTCCAAGAGTCTCAAAAGAATAATTTTGGATCTTACGTAAAAGAACGAGTCAAAGCAGGAATGATCTACATTTCGACTAGCGCTGGCTCTATTATCGCAGGACCAGCCCTCCCTCCATATGCAAGAGAAGACAGGTTCGTCCAGCCACCTTTGGCAGATTACACTGGATTTAACCTAGTCAATTTCACGGTAGTACCTCATTGGGGGAGTAAAGAATTTCGTAACAAATACTTGGGCGGTCGCATAGAAAAAATATATTCAGAACAAATGCCGCCCTTTATTCTCCTCAACGACAATCAATATGTAGAGGTTATAGGCGACGAGTCAAAAATAATCGACGTCACACAAGAATTATGAGTGACAAAATTCTAAACAACGTCCGCCTAATTCAAAAATGCATCATCGTCAGCAAAGATGGGAAAATATTGGCTTTTAAGCGCGCAATGGACGATCACTCACGTGGCGGCAACTGGGATCTGCCAGGTGGTGGTTACGAACAGGGCGAAGATGTTATCGAGGCCATCAAAAGAGAAGTAAGAGAAGAAGCTGGTATCACTATAAACTCTGTCACTCCTATATTTTTTATGAACAAAATTGGAGTGTCAGCAGGATTTTTTCAGGGATCTACAGTTTTTGGTATTTGTTATACGTCCGCTGACTGGAGAGGTGAGGTTACCTTGTCCGATGAACATATCGAATACAGATGGGTCACTACAGAAGAATTTAAGTCTTTTAATTTCGGTCAGGACAGCGGATTTTTTAGAGAGGCCATTAAAGCATTTGACATATTCAAAAAATAGAATATGATAGAGGTATGAAAGCCTCGGTTCTCAAGAAAAATTCTGGTCTCTACAAAGCCCTTGGACACGCCAAGCGGTTAGAGATTACCTGCTTGCTCCAAGGTCATTCCTTGACTGTTAATCAGATTGTTCAGATGACCGCACTCAGGCAAGCTACCGTCAGCCAACACCTGATGCTTCTCAAGAATCAGCAGCTTGTTCGCTCAAAAAAGATTGGCAAAGAAATATATTACTCGCTTGACTCCCAGCTTTTTGGAGAGCTCGCGAGCTTCACCAAAAACCTCTCCAAACTCAAGGCAATCGATGATGCAGAGCCCACCGTAATCGACCCCATCTGTCATATGCATCTAACGCCGGGATCAGCAAGTTATACAGCAGAATATGACGGCGCCCGCCACTATTTTTGCGGCAAGGGATGTCTAAAGGAGTTTCATGGTAGCCACTAAATACTCAGTTTCTGGCATGCACTGCGCGAGCTGCGCGAGCACTATCAAGCGCAAACTAGAAAAGTTGCCCGGAGTGGAAAAGGCCCATGTCAATCTAGCAACCGAAACCGCCGAAGTATCAACTTCGCGCCATGTGGCTACCTCTACTATCAATCAAGCAATCTCCCCACTCGGATACACAATGCATGATATGAAACTCTCTGATACACTCGATCCCAAGAGTCCTCACTATGGCCATGACATGGGTGCTGTAGTTACTTCCGATTCCACAAAAAAAGCCGAAAAATTGGCCGAGCTCGACAAGCTACGTCAAAAAACCTATTTCGTCATGCCGATCGCGCTCATTGTCTTTGTCCTGATGATTTGGGATCTTTTATCAAGCCAATTTGGCTTCCTGCCCAAACTCCCTCTCTCGATGATGACATTTAACTCTCTCTCTTTCGTCCTAGCGACTCCCATTATGTTCTGGATCGGGCAACCATATATTCAAGGAGTAGCTCGCTTTATCAGATACCGCGTCGCCAACATGGATAGTTTGGTTGGCATTGGCACGCTCGTTGCCTACATATATAGTTCGACACTATTACTTTTTCCAGGCATTCATGCAGCTCTAAGTGCGCCAGAAGGATTATACTTTGACGTGACCATTGTGGTCATCGGCTTTATCACTTTTGGCAAATATCTAGAAGCTAGCTCCAAGCTCAAGACTGGCGAAGCGATCGAGAAGCTGTTAGGACTCCAAGCCAAAACTGCGCTTGTCCTTAGGGATGGGAAAGAGATCGAGATCCCAGTTAGCGAAGTAGTCGTAGGCGAGATCATTATCGTCAAGCCTGGAGTCAAAATCCCGGTAGACGGCAAAATTATCAAAGGTGATAGCAGTATCGACGAATCGATGTTAACCGGAGAACCTCTTCCGGTAGACAAGGTAGTCGGTGACAAAGTAATTGGCGGCACAATCAACAAGCAAGGAGCATTTCAATTTCGCGCGAGCGTTGTCGGCGAGAGTACAATGCTTGCCCAAATCATCAAAATGGTCGAGGCTGCTCAAGGTAGTCACGCTCCTATTGAGAGATTGACTGATCAGATCTCAGCCGTATTTGTTCCGATTGTCCTTGTCCTCTCAGTTTTAGTGTTTGTCCTCTGGACAGCCCTCGGCAATCCCCTCCTAGGGCTTCTTAGTTTTGTGGGAATACTTGTGATTGCCTGTCCTTGCGCCCTGGGTCTAGCCACGCCTACCGCCATCATTGTGGGTGTAGGCAAAGCAGCGGGCAAAGGGATTCTAGTCAAAAATGCGGAAAGCCTGGAAAAGCTTCGCGCTGTTAATTTTGTTGTTCTGGACAAAACCGGCACCTTGACCAAAGGCGCTCCATCCGTCACACATCACAAGATAGTTGGTTCTGGTAAAGATAATCTTATGCAAATCTTGGCCTCGCTAGAGTCGCAATCGGAACATCCTCTGGCGCAGGCCATAGTTGACCATGCAAAAGAAAAAAAGATCAAGCTTTTGCAAGTAACTGGTTTTTCAGCAATTTCCGGTCAAGGGCTCAAGGGTAAAGTCGACAAGGTAGAGTATTATGCCGGCAACACCAAACTCATGACTGAGTTGGGGATAAAAATAGACCAAGCAATACTCGAAGAATTTGCCAAAGAGGGGGCAACCCCAATTATCCTCGCTACAAAAAAATCAATCTTGATGTATCTAGGAGTTAGTGACACACTCAAAGAAGAGTCTGAGCAAGTTATTAAAGATCTGCACAAGCTCGGTCTCAAAGTAGCCATGCTCACCGGCGATCATCGCTTAACCGCCGAACATATCGGTAAACAGATCGGCATTGACGAAATATTTGCAGAGGTATTACCGGGAGAAAAAGCCGACATAATTAAAAAAATTCAAGCTCGAAACCATCGCCATGGCGGGGTCGCTATGGTCGGTGATGGAGTCAACGACGCCCCAGCTCTAGCTACTTCTGATGTTGGTATCGCCATGGGGACCGGCACAGATGTTGCAATCGAGTCGGCAGGACTCACGCTCCTCGGTGGCAATCTCGAGCGCCTCCCGCAAGCTATCCGACTATCACGCCTAACTTTTCGCGTCATCAAACAAAATCTCTTTTGGGCGTTCTTTTATAATATTATCGGAATTCCGATTGCCGCTGGTATCTTATATCCTCTCTACGGAGTGATGCTCAACCCTGGCATTGCCGGAGCCGCCATGGCTTTTTCCTCTGTCTCAGTCGTTACCAATTCCTTGCGCCTAAAAGCTATTCGTTTATGATGGAGAGACTATGAATCTTTGGCTAATATTTTTGACCGGATTAACTACAGGTGGCGTAACTTGCGCCGCCATGCAGGGAGGTCTACTCGCGAGTGTGATAGCCAATCAGAAAAAGATCGCAGTTAATCCAGGGTTTGGTCGTGATGATATTGCTCCAGTTACTGCCTTCATGACCAGCAAGCTAGTGAGCCACATGATTTTGGGAGCTTTACTCGGCCTCGTTGGGAGCGCAGTTGAGCTGTCACTCACAGCTAAGTTGATTTTCCAGGGACTCGCTGCCGGATTTATGCTCGCAACCGCACTCAATTTACTCGAAGTCCATCCCATTTTCCGCTACATCGCGATCCGTCCTCCTAGATGGGTATACAAAAAACTCAAAAACAACGAGCAAAATGCGAGTCTCTTTGCCCCCGGGATTCTGGGTTTACTCACTGTCTTTGTTCCTTGCGGAGTGACTCAAGCTATGGCGGTCCTCGCCCTCAGTAGCAGCTCAGCGGTCGAAGGAGCGCTAATTATGGGGACATTTGTCCTCGGGACTGCCCCCCTATTTTTCCTCATAGGCATCGGTACCTCCAGGCTCTCAGAAGTCTGGCGAAGAGATTTTTTGCGCGTCGCCGCCTTCCTGTTAATTATTATGGGAATCAGCGGGATCAATGGTATTCTCCAAGTTGCCGATAGTCCATATTCACTTCAAAGACTAGGTCCACAAATAGTCAGGCTGTTGCCACCTTATGACAAATCAGCGCCAAAGGGCCAAGATCCAAATGTCCTTTTGCAAAATGGTATTCAAAAAGTCACGATCTCAGTCTCAAATGGTGGATATGCCCCGCGCTACTTCCGCGTCAAGTCGGGCGTTCCAGTTGAGCTAACTCTAAACACAAGTGGTGGGGTCTATAGCTGTGCAACTGCTTTTACCTTTAAAGCTTTCAATATCTACGACGTTCTCAAACCTGTCGACACCAAGGTCCACAAATTTACTCCGACCAAACTCGGTAAATATACCTATACCTGTAGTATGGGGATGTATAGTGGTGTCATGGAGGTTATCTAGTATGTTCAATCTATTCAAAAAACCCAAAGGCACCAAAATAACCCTCAAGCTAGACGGCCTACACTGTGTAAGTTGTAGTCTCAACATTGACGGTGAGCTAGGAGAGCTCAAGGGAGTGATCACGAGTAGTACAAGCTACGCGCGCCAAGAATCCGTAATTACCTACGATCCCGCCCAAACTGATCCAAAAAAATTTGTCTTAGTAATCGAATCTCTCGGCTATAGAGTCAAAAACTAACATTCCTTGTTATACTTGATCTTGTTATGTTTCCTGAATACACGGGTCTAAGCTCATCGAACGCTCTCGCTCTCCAAAAAAAATACGGTCCCAATATTCTCCCGCACAAGCCTCCACCAACTAGACTAGAGGTGTTTCTCTCCCAACTCAAAAATCCTTTTGTCTATGTTCTTCTCATCGCCACCTTGATCACTCTATTTATCGGTCACATAAGCGACGCCGTGATTATCATGATTGCGGTTCTCATTAACACAATCCTTGGCTACGTCCAGGAATACAGAGCCTCAAACGCACTCTCCAAACTCAAAAGTTATTTGACCAGTCGTGTCAAAGTCAAAAGAGATGGCAAGCTAATAGAGATAGATACAGAAGAGATTGTACCTGGTGACACCTTGATTCTTGACTCGGGAAACAGAGTTCCCGCTGACGCCGAAGTGATCTTTGCCAACAGACTAATGCTCGACGAAGCGCTCTTAACTGGCGAGAGCCAGCCAGTCAAAAAAGAGGTCGGTGACGAAGTATATATGGGGACTATTGTTGCCGCCGGCCAAGTCGTGTGTCTAGTCAAGTTAACTGGCTCTTCGACAAAAATGGGACAAATAGCGCTCCAGCTCGATACAAAGTCAGCACCAACTCCACTTGAGCATCAGCTAGCTGTCCTGAGTCGGCAGATCTTGGTAATTATCGCGGTACTTCTTACCGTAGTCGTGACTCTAGGTATATGGAGAAGACTACCACTCAGTGAGATTTTTATTACCGCCGTCGCGCTTGCTGTCTCTAGTATTCCCGAGGGTCTAATTGTCTCCCTCACTATTATTCTCGCAATCGGAATGCAAAAAATAATGAAACACAAGGGTCTAGTTCGCCAGCTCTCATCTGCCGAAACATTGGGAGGAGTCACGATTATCTGTGTCGACAAAACAGGCACGCTCACAACCGGCAAGTTAGCAGTAATAGATACATACGGCAGCCAAGAGGAGATTGCCAAGCACGCCGTTCTCACGAGTGATCATGACGATCCCATGGTCACAGAAGCATATAGGTGGGGTCAAGAGATAATAGGAAAAAAACAGCTTGCAGAATCTCGTCTAGACTCAATTCCCTTTTCTTCAGAAACTAGATTCACTGCAACCCTAATCAAGTCATCTACCAAAAACATTCTTTACGTCAGCGGAGCCCCAGAAACTATTATCAAAGCTTGTGCAATATCTGATTCCGAGCGAAAACAAATCGAGACTACGATCCAAAGCTGGACAGAAAAAGGCAGGCGAGTGATCGCCTACTCAAACAAAGATTACAAGCAGGCCGCAAAAATATCTGATTCTAGTGTGCTAAACAATTTGAAATTTACGGGATTAATTTCCTTTGCCGATCCCGTCAGAACTAGCGTCAAAAACGCACTCCGAGAGGCTAGTCGTGCTGGGATCAAGCTCCTCGTCATCACCGGCGACTACGCCCCTACTGCCCTCGATGTACTCAAAGAACTAGAGATAGATATTTCTAGTTCTCAGGTTGTTTTGGGAGATGATTTCGCAGGGCTCGGCGAGCACGATCAACTAGAAGCAGTCAAAAGCACGATCCTCTTTGCCCGCACAACTCCTTCCGACAAATACCTAATTGTCCAAGCCCTCAAAAAGCAAGGTGAGGTAGTTGCCATGATGGGTGACGGAGTCAACGATGCTCCAGCACTCCACCTAGCTGATATAGGAATTGTTGTTGATTCCGCGACCGACGTAGCCAGAGAAACTGCCGACCTAGTTCTCTTGGACTCTAATTTTGAGACCATAATCCGCGCCATCAAAGAAGGTCGAGCCATGTTTGATAACATCAGAAAAATTATTCTCTACTTACTCTGTGACGCTTTTGCCGAGATTATCGTCGTCATTACCGCAATAGCCATAGGTGTGCCACTCCCTTTGACAGCAGCCCAAATACTCTGGATTAATATCGTCTCAGACGGCTTCCCTAGCCTAGCTCTCACCGTCGACCCGGAGCGAAAGGGTATTATGAACTTTCCACCAAGGCGACCCAAAGAGCCGCTTGTTAATCGCTGGATGATTAGCCTGATCGCGATCGTCAGCATCTTTGCCTCGATCTTTGCTTTTGGAAGTTTTTATTTTGTATATCAACAAACCGGCGACGAGACACTATCTCGCTCTATGTCATTCTTGGTCCTGGGTCTCAACTCACTTGCCTACGTATTCTCTGTTCGTCTCCTCACAACCGCGTTTTGGCGTGACAAAATGTTCTCCAATCGCTATCTAATTCTTGCAGTTCTAGTCGGATTTTTCCTTCAGTCCTTGCCGTTTATTGTTCCAGGACTTAGAGGTATTTTTGGCACAGTGAGCCTAGGTATAGAGTACTGGACAATCGCAATCGGGCTCTCGGTGATGATATTTTTTGTAATCGAGATATTCAAGTATCTTCTGAGATTAGAGTCTACTCACCACAAAGCTCGCTCTTAGCTTCCACTTGTTCGATGTAACTCTTTTCGACTCGCTCCGCGCTCCTCGTTGCATCAGAATCGTCAATTAGTAGTATCAGGCTGGTGTACGGGGCAATCTCACTCTCAAAAACGTTCTCAACCAGCTCACCATCTACGTATCCGCTTACTCTTTCGTAGCTATCATATTTATAGTTAATATTTTTAAACAGGTCGCCCCAGGTCGCGCCACTGCGGTGAACATGTACTACATCACCCACATTGTCATGAAGGTGAGCCTTTTCAATTTGCTCGTCCTCGGGGGACTCTTTTTGATCATGATCAGAACACGGCGTGTAGTTCATGTACTCAAAAAGCGAAAAGTCGTGTAGCTGGTCGTCTACATACACGCGAAAGCCCGCGTGATAATGAACATGATCACGATCGGCAGGGCGATACGCATAAACCCCTATTCCAAGAATCATAATTACCAAAGTGTAGATGGTTAGCCTAGCCCTGAGTTTCATAGCCAAATTATACACAACAAATTTTGCATGTTGACAAATGCGAATTATTCGCAATATAATATGCGAATGAGTCGCAAGAATATAAACGAAATAATCTCTGCCTCCGGAATCAAGATTACTCCAGCGAGAATAAGAGTGCTTGATACTTTGATCAATTCCAAAAAACCTCTCACGGTCGAAGATGTCGCCAAAAAACTTGGCAGCCAGGCACATCTGGCAACTATCTATCGCACCCTCGAAAAATTTGTCTCAGTTGGTATTTTTGAGCGAGTAGACTTTCAAGAAGGCAAGTTTCGCTACGAGTATGTCCACGATCACCATCATCACGCGGTTTGCGATAGTTGTCATACTATTGTAGAAATCAAAGATTCCACATTCGAAAAACAAATAAACAAGCTAAATATTTCTGGTGGGTTTAACATTACACGCCACGCCATTGAGTTCTTCGGACTCTGTGGCCCATGCCAAAAGAAAGGAAACTATGTCACCTGAATTACTTACAATCATCCTGGCCACCCTCATTATTAGCTCCGGTTCCCTTATCGGTGTTTTGGTCATCGGGATCAAGCCCAAACTTCTTAATCGACTCCTTCTCCCGCTCGTCTCCCTCTCAGCAGGCACCATGCTTGGAGCAGCTTTTTTGCACCAGCTTCCAGAATCTATCGAGCTCCTCGGCGACCACTTGCCGTTTAATATCGCGCTCGTTTCTTTTATTATCTTCTTCCTCCTCGAGCGCTTTCTCCACTGGAGGCACTGCCACGACGAAAATCACTTGACCAAACACACAATCGGCACAATGAACCTGATCGGAGACGGACTGCATAACTTTCTTGACGGACTCTTGATTGCTGCCTCATTTGCAACTGGCGAGTCGCTAGGTGTAGTCGCAGTACTAGCAATCGCACTCCACGAAATTCCCCAAGAACTAGGCGACTACGGAGTACTCTTGCATTCCGGCTACACCCGCACCAAAGCGCTTATCGCCAACGTCGCCGTTTCGTTAACCGCGGTAATTGGTGGAGTCTTGGGCTATTATCTCTCAATCAGTAGCGAAGTTGTTGCTTCCTACTTGATCCCCGCTGCAGCCGGTGGCTTTATCTATATTGCCGCCGCTGACCTTGTGCCAGAACTTAAAGAAAGCAAAACCACGAGGAAGACGATTTCAACTATTATTATGTTCTTAGTTGGGATTATCCTGATGTTCACACTCTCCCATCACGAGTAGAGTACCAGTAGGAGGCGATAATTGTCGTCAACGGGACAGCAGAGACTAGGCCGATCGAGCCAACTAGTGTCCTCACAACTTCCTCAGCAACTGCCTCGTAGTTAAGTAGCTCATACACGCTAGCGTCGCTTGTTACAAATAAAAGAAGTAGCGGTAGAGCGCTCCCAGTGTAGACAAGAACTAGGGTATTGACCAAGGAGGAAATATGATCATGGCCTATCCTCATTGCACGAGTGTATAGCTCGCGCGCTCCAAGCTTTTTATTTGCCTGAGAGAGTTCTGCCACAATCGAGGTTTGGGAGATCGTAATGTCATCAAGTACACCTAAAGAGCCGAGGATAATTCCGGCCAAAAGTAAGTTGTAGAAGTTTCCGAGTGTCAGGCGATCAATCAAAAATCCTGCTTCCTCAGTTCCAAATCCAGTCAGAGTCGTAAGCGAAGAAAAAACCATTGCAAGTACTCCGGTTACCGTGAGCGCCCCAAGTGTTCCGATTATGGCAATCGTCGATTTGTGGTTGACTCCATGGGTCAGATAATAAGAAACAGATAGAATTATGAGACTAGCCGACAAGGCTATGCTCAACGGATTACCCCCAGCGACTATCTGAGGTAATACGTACTTAAAAATTACCAAAAAAGAAAATGCAAGCCCTACGAGCGACCTCACTCCCGAGATTCCGCTCACAATTACAATGACCCCGACAAACAAAACAAAAAGCCTAAATAATGCCCCCGTTCGCTCTTTCCCAGTCACACTATAAACAGATTCATCAGTATCTTGCTGCAACAAGATTCTCTCGCCAACAGCGTAAGCCACATTTAAGTCATATATACTCGCCTCGACAATAGTATTGTCCTCGCGAAGAACAGTCGCAGTTTTAAAAGGAATGGGAGAGTCCGCAGTTTCTGAGATCGAGACTATCTCTCCAGAAAATTTTGAGCTCGGAATCAACCTTTCTAGCCCGGGGATGCAAACTACAAGTATCAGGAGGAATAACCAAAAGATCTGTTTCATGAGCTTATTTTATCAGCTAAGGGGTATAATAATCTCATGAAAATGAGGATTCACAAATATCTCGCTCACTCTGGAGTCGCGTCGCGCAGGACAGCCGAAGAAATGGTTGAGGAGGGCAAAGTCACGGTCAACGGCAAAATAGCCACTGTCGGCCAAGTTATTGAGAGCGATACAGCTCAGGTCGCAGTCGACGGAAAGACAGTTAAACTAGACGAAACTATGGTTTATTATCTCTTAAACAAGCCTCGTCACGTCGTCTCAGCTGTCAGCGATCCTGAGGGCAGAAAAACCGCCACCTCGCTTGTGCCCGGAGGTCATCGCCTCTATCCGGTCGGTCGCCTAGACTATGATTCAGAGGGGCTGATGCTCCTGACCAATGACGGCGATCTGGCCTACCGCCTGACTCACCCAAAGTTCGAGATCAAAAAGACCTATCACGTTCTCGTCAAAGGGGTGATGACAGCCAAAACAGTAGGGTACCTAGAACAAGGAGTTACGATCGAAGGCAAAAAAACCGCGAAAGCCGTAGTCGAGATCACCGAGAGCCAACCCAAAAACACTTGGTTCAATATCACAATCCACGAAGGTCGAAACAGGCAAATTCGCAAAATGTGCGAAGCAGTTGGCTACCCAGTCATGCGCCTTATTCGAATCAAGCTTGGTCCGTGGGAGCTTGGCGACCTAAAGCCAGGCAAATTCCGCAAGCTAGATCCTTCAGAAGTTGTGATAAAATAACTTGTTCCTATGTACGTAACTATTATTAATGACTGCTCCGATCCCGGGACGATGAATCGTCAGGTGGTTCGCGCAGCTACTTTTTTTCCTTCTACCCATATCTCGCCAGTTGCAGTTGGGGCATATGCCGACCTAGAGGCGTCAGGTCTAATTATCGACACAATCGACGGGGCTATGGACGAACCAGGAATTATTCTGGCCAACGTAGCTCCACGTCACGGCAAAGCCAAAAAATGGGAGAACGGCACCCCTTTTGGCCACATCAAATACAAGGACACTCACATTTTTGCAACTGTCGACGGAGCGACCCTCTCCCTGATTTCCAAATATGGTCTTGCAACGGAAATCGAGGTTTATGATATTCCAACTGTCCTTGACGCCACCATTCGCGCCGGCAAACTAGCCGAACACCTGCGCGCCCCAATCACAAAAACTCAGTTCAGGAGCTACGAGTTTTTGCCCCGTGTTGCCAAATGGGTCATGGATGGCGAGGATATCCCCTCCGAGACTCACCCCCTTTCCGATTTCTTGCCGGCGCCCCTTGCAGTCTGGTATGTTGACAACTTTGGCAACTGCAAAACTACCGCCTGGGCAGAAGATATCAATCATCAAGCTGGTCAAGAAATAGAGACTTCCTGGGGCAAAATCAAGTGTTATGACCGCCTCAAGGACGTTCCAAATGGTGAACCCGGGATCATAATCGGCTCAAGCGGTTACCGCGACAAGCGCTTTATCGAGATCGTCGTTCAAGGAAAATCCGCGGCCGAGCGATTTGGCATCAAAGTCGGCGATAAGATATTAGCCTAGGATTGACTCTTAGCACTCAATCATGTAAACTGCTAACATGAGCTTTTTAGTCCCAGTCAAAAAACCCATAACCCGCCTCGTTCCTCTCATTCCAGTCCGTGACGTTGTAGTCTATCCAACTAACGAAGTCGTCTTGACCTTTGGCCGCAAAAAATCAATTCTCGCAATCAAAGCCTCGGAATCGAGAGATAAGCTCGTCGCACTTTTTACTCAAAAAGACTCTCGCCTAGAAAACCCCGACTCAAAAAAAGATCTCTACCGTGTCGGCACCCTGTGTGTAGTCGAGAGAACCCTCAAAACTGGTGGTGAGCTAAACGCTCTTGTGAGGGGGATTGCTCGGATCAAGCTCATCAAAACTCATGAGAGCTCGCCAGTTGAGATGGTTCTCGTCGAAGAGCTTGTAGAAAAAAACACGGTAGGAGAAGAAATCGAGGCTATGGGCAGACACATCACCGCTCAGTTTAGGGAAGCAGTCAACCTAGGCAAGTCCGTCGAGTTCACAAACTTTATGCGTCTCATGTCCGGAGTATCTGTCTCCGAGTTAGGTGATCAAGTAGCCGCAAGTCTCAGTGCTTCGCTTACAGATA
The DNA here is from genome assembly GCA_964507925.1 of uncultured Pseudomonadales bacterium. GTDB lineage: Bacteria > Patescibacteriota > Microgenomatia > UBA1400 > UBA12108 > CAZDRB01. The sequence continues at coordinate 43,228 of CAZDRB010000001.1, read as the reverse complement.
GACAGTCTATTCTCGAGGCACTTGACGTCAAGCTTAGGCTCGACAAAATCAATCACCTCCTCGCCAAAGAACTAAAGGTTCTCGAAATAGAAAAGAATATCGCGAGCAAAACCCAAGAAAAATTTAGTAAAAGCATGCGCGAAACTATTCTTAGAGAGCGCCTAAATACGATTAAGCAGGAGCTTGGCGAGTTTGACGAAGGCGAGGTCGAGCTCGACGAGCTCCACGATCAACTCCACAAACTTGACTTACCAAAAAAGGCTCTGACCAAAGTCCACAAAGAGTTCGAGCGCTTGAACCGCATGTCTCCCAACAATCCCGAGGCAGGCTATATTCGCACTTGGCTCGAAACGGTCTTAGATCTGCCATGGGACAAGGAGACAAAAGACCACGTCTCACTCAAAACCGCGGAAAAAATCTTGGACCTAGACCACCACGGACTAGAAGAAGTAAAAGAAAGGATAGTCGAATATCTTGCAGTTATGAAGCTCAAAAAAGCCTCTCAAAAACTCGTCAAAAAACAATCATCTCCTAGCTTACCTACCATCCTCTGCTTTGTTGGTCCCCCTGGAGTTGGCAAGACTTCGCTCGGCAAATCTATCGCCAGGTCTCTCAAGAGAAAGTTTGTCAAAATCTCCCTCGGCGGCATCCGGGACGAAGCCGAAATTAGAGGTCATCGCAAAACCTATGTCGGCGCCATGCCCGGTCGAATCGTCGAGGGTATGAGGCAAGCGGGCTCGATGAATCCAGTTTTTATGCTCGACGAAATAGATAAGGTCGGCAATGACTTTCGTGGCGACCCTTCAGCTGCACTTCTTGAAGCTCTTGATCCCGAACAAAATAAAGAGTTCTCCGACCACTATCTCGAACTACCCATGGACTTATCGCGTGTCATGTTTATCGCAACCGCCAACGTCCTCGACACTATTCCCACAGCCCTCCGTGACCGCCTCGAGGTCATTAGATTCTCTGGCTACACCCGCGAGGAAAAGTTTCATATCGCCAAAAAATATCTCGTTCCAAAAGTTCTCGAGAAAAACGCTCTTACCTCCAAAAACCTCAAACTAAGTGACGTGGTATTGAGAGAGATAATCAGCAAATACACGCGGGAAGCTGGAGTCAGAAACTTGGAGCGAGAGATCGCGAAGATCGCGAGAAAAATCGCAAGATCACTCGCAACTAGCACCAAAAAGTCTATTCCCTCAGTCACGACCCAAAATCTCCACAACTATCTCGGTCCAGTCAAATATAGCGCGGTTCTCGCCGAACGCAAAAACCCCGTGGGTATGGCGACAGGTCTAGCCTGGACATCGGTCGGGGGAGAAATTCTCTTTATCGAGGTCTCGGTCATGCCCGGCAAGGGTAATCTCCAGATTACCGGGCAACTAGGGGAGGTCATGAAAGAATCAGCTCAAGCTGCCTTCACCTATATTAGAAGTAATTACAAGGATTTTGGTCTCAAGCCCGATTTTTATAAAACTATTGATCTTCATATTCATGTGCCAGAGGGAGCAGTCCCCAAAGACGGCCCTTCGGCAGGTGTCACCATGACCACCGCCTTAGTTTCCGCGCTCACCAAAAAAGCTGTCAAGAAAAATCTAGGTATGACTGGAGAGGTCACGCTTCGCGGGCGCGTCCTCGAAATCGGCGGACTTAAGGAAAAAGTCATTGCCGCCCACACCGCCGGTATCAGGGAAATAATCTATCCATTCGAAAACACCAAGGATCTAGTCAAGATCCCAGGGGAAATCAAAAAAGATCTCAAGTTCCACGCTGTCAAAAATGTCTCCGAAGTGCTGAGTCTTGCACTTGTCTAATTTCTGCTATAGTTAATCTACTATTTATTTAGCGGAGATTAACATATGGCGATCGCCCTCTCAAAAGAAAAAATCCAAGCAAAAACCGGTATACATCTAATTTGTTCGTTTTCAACACTATTTTTGGTCAATTACCTCGTCCTTCACCTTGCCAACATGTTTGCTCCCATGAATGTAGTTCTTGGTACAAGCTCAATTTCTCACTGGTGGGCGATGTACCATAGCGTTCTTGCCTTTACACTCATTGGCACTGCCGTCATGCCCCTAGTTAGCTATTACGAATGGAAAAACAAAGTGACCTTGAAACCCAAGGATTGGATGCTCCTCTACTTGGTCGTTAACTTTGTCGCTCTCTGGGCGATCTCGCGCTTTGCCGAAAACCTCGGACTCGGAATTAGCTCTTGGGTAGTCGTCCTGGTTCTCGCCGCCATCTTTGACTTGGTACAAGGTATGGCGATGATGGCGCTTGGCAAAAAACTAAGCTAAATTACTATGCTGCCCCAGATCGCTCTCTTTAATATCACGCTATTTCTTGCCTGCTCGCTATCCATCTGGTTTGGGACAGGTCTCGTTGTAACCTCGATAAGCTCTCTCGCTCGGTCTCTAAAAATCTCAGCTTTCACGATCTCCTTCTTTATTCTGGGTCTGATGACTTCCCTCCCCGAGCTTATGATCGGAGTTACTGCAGTCACACAAGGAGACTCCGAAATTATGGTGGGTAGTCTGATCGGGGCTAGCCTCGTTCTCTTTTTACTGGTTATTCCACTTCTCGCAGTTTTTGGCGGTAAAGTAGTGCTCCCCAAAGTTTTGCACCGCAAAGAACTTATCTTCTCTCTCATTACAATACTTGCTCCGACCGTGATGATCGCTGACCGCATTTTAAGCCTTGTTGAAGGAATCTTTTTGATCATATTGTATCTTGTGCTTTTTCTATTTCTTTCTCAAACAGAAAGCTTCTTTGAAAAAATTAAAGATACTTATCACGCACATAAAAAATCACAGCATCGGATCTTAAAAATTTTTGCCGGAGTTGTAATAATTTTTGCCTCGGCAAGAGGCATTGTAGCCTCTGCCGAATACTTTGCACTCGCTCTCGGGTGGTCACAGTTTATCGTCGGCCTCATCATAGTCTCGATAGGAACAAATATTCCAGAGTTATCCCTGGTCGCCCGAACAGTACTTAGCAAAAAGACAGATATAGCTCTCGCCGATTACCTGGGCTCGGCCTCAGCCAACTCACTCATAATCGGAGCATTAGTTATTTATAATCAATCTTCAATTTCGCTACCTAATCACACGATGGTTAGGTTTGCGATCCTACTGACGAGCCTGGTGCTGTTTTATATTTTTATTCGCTCTCGCTCTTCACTCTCACGAAAAGAGGCCTATGTGCTCCTTCTTTTATACATCGTCTTTATTATTATCGAGGTTGTACAAGCTTAGAATGGTCAAATACAAAGAGTATTATCAAAAAATGATTGCGGAAAACCAGAGCTTGTTTGCTGAGTTTCAGTTTATCCACGATCTATACCAGGCAAACAAAAAAGCCAATCAGGTCGTGTTTAACGAAAAGGGGATTGCTATAAGGAAAATCATCGAAGACTGGGATCGTAAGCTCTGCGGGCGAATGGAGCGCGGAAAGAATGCTAGCTACTCCCAAAAACTCTCGGAGAAATTTTGGAACGAGGTTCGTCAAAAACTGCCTCTAATCGACTTTGTCGGCGCGACCATTAGCTAGTTATGCTAGGATCAAAGTATGCTAAAAATAATAATTGTAGTCTTGCTTATTGTTTTTGGTGTCTACGCCTACAACAACTCTTCAAGTTCGCCTCAGCCAGTCATGACCGAGACCACTACACCCGCAGATACCCCATCCCCCTCAAGATATCTCCCATTTACAGATCAGGATTTTGCTACTACCGCATCATCTCGGCGAGTCTTATTCTTCTACGCGTCTTGGTGTCCAACCTGCCGCCCCGTAGACAAGCTTTTGTCAGAAAATTCTTCAAAAGTACCCGGTGATGTGGTGATTTTTAGGGTCAACTACAACGATCCCGAAACCGACGATCAAGAAAAAGAACTCGCCAAAAAATATGAAATTACCTACCAACATACCTTTGTCCAGGTCGATGAAGGCGGTAATGTTATCACCAAGTGGAACGGTGGCGGACTAACCGAGCTTCTCGAGAACTTAATATAACATGTTAATTTTGATTCTTTTTTCCTTTCTCGCCGGAGTAATCACGATCCTCTCTCCCTGTATCTTACCGATCTTGCCAGTAATCTTAGCTTCTTCAGTTGGGGACTCGGCCAGTCGTCGTCGTTCATACGGGATTGTTGTTGGCTTTATCTTGAGCTTTACTTTTTTTACTCTATTTCTCTCTTCACTAGTCAAGCTTTTTGGAGTACCTGCAGACGCACTTCGCACTATCTCGGTCATAGTGATTGCTGGTTTTGGGCTCTCGCTCCTAATTCCCTGGTTCCAAAAGCTACTCGAATCACTTTTTTCTCGTCTTGCGAACTTTGCCCCTAGCTCACCAGGGAGATCAGGCTTTGGTGGTGGGATACTGATCGGACTCTCGCTTGGCCTGCTTTGGACGCCGTGCGTAGGCCCGATCCTAGCTTCTGTCATTAGTCTCGCAATATCCGGGCAAGTCACGCTCGACGCGCTCATCATTACGCTTGCGTTCTCGCTCGGCACTGCGATCCCCATGTATCTTATTATTATCGGTGGAGGGCGCTCCCTCGCTCGCGTGCCATGGCTTCTCAATAATACTGCGAGGATTCAGCGCGGGTTTGGCGTTGTCATGATCTTGACCGCACTCCTCATCCACTATGGCTATGACCGTCAGTTCCAGACTTACATTCTCGACAAGTTCCCTCAGTACGGAGCTGGTCTGACTAAAATAGAAGATAATGAGCTAGTCAAAAAGAATCTAGGCGAAATGGCGGACCTCAAAATCGCTCCAGAGCTAGTTCAGGGCGGAGAGTGGATCAACTCCGAACCACTCAAATTAAGTGAGCTTAGAGGCAAAGTAGTCCTAATCGATTTCTGGACTTATACCTGTATCAACTGCATACGTACTCTTCCTTATCTCAAGTCTTGGTACGAAAAATACCAGGATGACGGACTCGTTTTGATCGGCGTACACTCTCCCGAGTTTGAGTTTGAAAAAGATCACACCAACGTCAAAAAGGCTGTTGCAGATTTTGGCATCCTCTATCCCGTGATGCAGGACAATGACTTTGCGACCTGGAGAGCTTACTCTAACCGCTACTGGCCAGCCAAGTACTTAATCGACCATGAGGGGCGTGTTCGCTACACTCATTTTGGCGAGGGCGACTACGACGAGACAGAGAAAATGATCCAAAAATTACTTGAAGAAGTCGGGGCAAAGCCAGAGAGTGATATTAACAATCAAGACTATGAGATCTACTCTCGCACTCCCGAGCTCTATCTTGGCGCCTCGCGTCTAGATCCAGGAGCTCCTATCACAAAAACGGGTGATTGGAAAATTAGCAAGGAATTTGCACTCCCTGCGTCTGGTGCGACCCTAACACTCGAATACGAAGCCAAAGACGCCTTTATCGTCATGCGCCCGGCATCTTCGCCCGTAAAAGTAGAGGTACACCTGGATGGAGAATATCGGGGCGAAATCCTCGTTGATCAAGACACAATTTATACCCTGGTTAAACTCGAAAATCCGGGCAGGCACGTCCTCAAATTAGTTTTCCCGGATGGCAATGTCGAGCTATTCGCTTTTACTTTTGGATAACTTAATTATACCCAGGTTTCACTAGCTCACCGTATTTCTCAAGTAATTTCTCGATCTTAGGAGCTATCACATAACTGCAGTAGGGAGCGCTCGCATTGATCTCGTAGTACTGTTGATGATCGATGGTAGCAGGAAAAAATTTTTCGTATTTAACGATCTCCGTCACGGCTCCTTTAATCTCGCTTTTTGCAGCCACCGCGACCTTTCTTTGTTCCTCGCTATGATAAAAAATTGCCGAGCGGTACTGCGTCCCGTGATCTGCCCCCTGCTGATTAAGCGTCGTGGGATCATGGAGCGCAAAAAATACTTCAAGGAGAGTCTTGTAGCTGATCTGACTTGGTTCAAATTCTAACTGTACGGCTTCCGCATGACCTGTCCTACCCGTGCATACTTGTTCGTAGCTCGGGTTCTCAACACTCCCTCCTGTGTATCCCGAGGTTACTTTTGTCACGCCTTTGAGTCGACGGAAGATTGCCTCCGTGCACCAGAAACATCCTCCGGCAATTGTAGCGAGCTCACTCATGCTGATCCTCCACAAACTTAATCGACAAAGAATTGACACAGTGCCGAGTATTATTTTTTGTCATTTGCTCACCCCTAAACACGTGCCCTAGATGTCCGCCACATTTCTGGCACTGTATCTCGACCCGAATCCCGTCTGCATCCAGAATCTCCTTGACCGCACCGGGGAAATGCTCGTCAAATGCCGGCCAGCCGCATCCCGCGTCAAACTTGGCCTTTGAGGAAAACAGAGGATTGTCACATTTGCGGCAAACATATATCCCGGGTTTATAAAAATCGTCGTATTCACCGCTAAATGGCCTCTCCGTCCCTTTGCTCTCGATTACATATTCTTCTTCTGGGGTCAGTTTGTTAAGCTTCACTCTTCGATATTATCACACTCTCATCTGGTATAATTCAATAAGAGCGGTTTACCCCGTTCTACGGGGCCCCATCGTCTAGTGGCTAGGACAGCAGATTCTCATTCTGCTAACCAGGGTTCGATTCCCTGTGGGGTCACATTTTCACCTTTTTGCTCACTAAGAGCCACAATTAGCTCGAAGGATGGGGACAATTGATCGGTTCGGATTTTTCGGTTGTTATCACATAAGATGCCGTTTGGAAAAATGAGAGCGAGAAAAGCCTGCTTCTTTGATAAGTTCATGTCTCGCCATAGTCCATCAATATTTTCTAAAAATGAGCGAGTAAAGTTTCTCACAACTTCCTTATCATAATGACTACACTTAATATCTGCCTTCTCAATCTCAGCAACGGCGATGTTTTGCCTAACTATCTCAATCTGTTCTTTTCCCTCCTCCATCGTTAATAGTCCATTATCTACAGACTTACGTATATTTGTAATGTCATTTTTGAGCGTCAAAAGGTGTTGATCTGCTTTTTCGAGTGACGCTTCGGAGCGAGCGATTTCCTTATCCCATGTAGAAAAGACAGTGCTATCGAAAAGGCGTAGTACTCTAGGGGAAGGCTTGATTTGTTCTAATATCAACTCAAACTGCTTATGCGCGTCGTCAGCAAGCGTCCTGATCTTTTTGCATGACTTGCTGCGACACTCATAGTAGTAGTACTTTTTACTACGTCCAGTAGATGGTGACGTGGTGAGCGGCGCACCACACTCACTACAACGTAGATGCCCTTTAAGGGGATATTTTGCTTCGTCCTGGTAGACATAGTTTTTCTTTTTTAATATGACTCTGTTGTATGCTAACTCCCAAGTTTCTTTATCGGTTAATGGCTCATGCTTACCCCATACCCGTTCCTTCCACTTTGGTCCATACATCTCACCATAGTAAAAAGTCTTGCGTAAAATGCTATCGACAATCTTGTGTGTAGATTTGGCACGATAATGGTCACCAAAACCTTGGCTGTTCATCATCCTGGCTAGTTGTTCCTTAGAGTAGATACCGCTTGCGGCGTTCTTGAACATCTCTGTCACAATGGGTCCCAAGTGCTTATCAACTAAAGGAGGAATCCCCATGTTTTCCTCTTTGTTTCTTGAAAATCTCTTGTATCCGACTGGGCATTTAAATGGCCAGAACCCTTTTCGAAAGACGGCCTGCATATTGTCATGTACTCGCTCGCCCTTTATCTCGTTATCTAGCTGTGCTAAAGCTAGTAAAATCGTACGCATGGCTCTTCCACTTGGATTATCTTCTGCTCCCTCGGTGGCAGATATCACATCCACACCAGCCTTAGCCAATAGTGCAATCGCTGCTTGGCCATCGGCAGAGTTTCGACTGAATCGATCGTATTTGTATACGATCATCGCATCTATGTGATTTGCTTTTACCAAACAAAACGACATTAACTCTTTGAGTTTCTCTCTTGTAAAAACCTCCTTGGCAGATTTACCCTCTTCACGATATATCTTGATGACTTCGTAACCACTCTGCTTCGCAAATGCGTCACAAGTCTTCAGCTGGCTTTCTAGGCTATTGTTTTCGATTTGTGACTGATCGGATACCCGTATGTAAATAACAGCTCTACGTGTCATATAGTGCCTAATTATGGCACGTTTGTTGTGGATGCACCACCCCATCGTGTCCACCGTAACGTATGTGATCGAAAAAAATGGATGTAAAAAACTCAGCCACTTCAATGTCGGCTTGGATAACCTCATCAGCTATCCCGTCTGCCATTTTTCCAAGTATTTTTCTTGCTTGTTTTATTGTCATACAACAAAAAACGGTGCCTCAAGATCTCGCTATCTAGCGAAAAGTTGAAAGCACCGTTCCACGTAGGGAGTTTGGTACCAATAATGATTAACTTACATCCAGGCTAACAGAAAAATTTAATCAGAGTCAAGTTTTTAGATAAATAGCTCGTAAAGTTTAATTTTGAGTGATCTGGCTATCCTAAAGAGAGTGAGTACCGAGGGACTACGTTCTCCTCGCTCGATGTAGCCTATGTAGGCGCGGTTCAAACCAGCATCTAATGCGAGCTTTTCTTGAGTCACACCCTTCTTTCGACGTAGCTCTTGTATCCGCTTACCGACTTGAAGATATATTGATTTACTCATAACCACTTAAGGTTATGAAAATCCTTACTCTTGGTCGACTTACTGCTGGTATATATTTATGTTATTATCCAGGTAAGGAGGTAAGCATGATCAATCTAGCACTCAGTGTGTTTTCTTTTCTATTTCTAGGTTTAGTTGTGGCGTGTATTGGTACAGTTCTATTTCTGACCCTATATGGTCGTAATAGTGTTAAGCAAGAAAAAGACAACAGAAAAATCCGTGATTAGTTTTCAGATGTGACTCCGCCAAGAAGGGGGAGTGGTCTTGGGAGTTCAGTAATTGATATTTTGTTTGTCGGCAACCCATCCATGTATGACCAGATAAGGCGACAGGCAGCCATATCACCATCTAATGCCTTTCGCAGGATCACTTTAGCTAGTTTTTCTCGCATCTCACTGTCGCTATCTAGCATACTCCTAAACATCTCTGTTATTGAGTAGCCCTTTGCAGGCCTGCCTTTAGGATTTCCTGTTTGGCCTGATTGATAACTGGTGCTCGATTTTGCCATCGCTGTTATTTCCCTGTTTTCTAATAGTATACGTAGAGTCTAATAGAACACAAATCTAAGGAGATCCTACTCTGTAATGGGGACATTGAGCTGTGTTAGGACCTGTCTAAACTCGGTCAATAGCTTATCTTCGATGATCCAATTAACAAAAGCATCTAGATGTATATGCTCATATTGCCTATCCCTTTCTGTTTTTTGTACTTCAAACCAACTGTTTATTACCGGAGAAGTTATGGGGTTAGGATGACCGTTGTATATCAATATGCCTATTTTTTTTGCGTTTTTACTATTTTCTGGTAGAGATGGTCTATCTTTTACATCAAATATTTCCTCTAACTGCTCTTTTATACCAGGCCATTTCGCCTTAGTAATGTTGCCGCATTTCACCTGATATTGTTTAAGTATTAGCACTTCGTCAATTTTTACTAGTGCAACTATGTCAGTACCTAGTTCAGTTGGGCCGTGGATAATTTGTGCGTAAATTGGCAACGAAGCCTGAACTAACTTAAGAACTACTTTACGCAAAACATCTTCATCTGATATTGTTTCGAGTGTACGAGCTATCCAGGTTTTGTGTACTCCAAATATCGCATCATGGGCACGCTCCTCTAGGCGAGGTCGTATTGCATCAACTAAACCACTGTCCATAATCGGAATTTTGTCAAAGGCGGTAAGTGCTCTTGCAAGATTACCTTCTGTAAACTCTCTCTCTGGATGTTTTCTAAAGTTATCCAATGCATAATTGGTACCCGAGATAAACTCGTCGATTAAATGATCGTAGTGAGAAGCGTGGCTTAAATACGTCTCGTACTCAAACATTTTTCTTACTTCACTCAAGGAAATTTCTGAGTTATCTGAAAGTAGTATTGCAAGCGCTTTAACCAGGATGCGATATCTCGATACACCTTCGTCAATCCAATGTAAGGTCTCTTTGCCAATTATCTCTGAAGCACGAAAGATATGTTCCCTAACATGAACTTTATCTTTACGTGCTAGTGCTAGTTCTGCTCTAGACCGAAAATAAGTGCCCCACAACTCCCAATTTTTTGATGACCAGTGTCCTCCGTGATTGCTCAAAACCTCTGGCGGCTTATTATCACTGTTAAAAATTGTTGATGCTTTTTCAAAGTAGAAGTCTGCCTGTTCTGGAAAACAAAAACCTTTAACGGCCTCCTTCCATCCTTTTAGTCCGGGTGATATAAAAAAATCAGGATATTTATCTGCGATTTCGTTTGCACCGGCGTAGTCAACCAGAGCAACTCTAAGGGTAAACGCTGAGGCTATATTTATAGTTATTGTTCCTCCACCAAACTGCTCTGAGTCAGCATCAGTTTCCCAATTTGTGAAAGTTTGCCACCATTTACCATCCAGATTTGTATTAATCTGGAATCCATGAACAAGATACTTACCTGCATCTGGGGTACCCGAAAACTCCTTCGATATTATTGTCTCAATCTGACTTGCTAATTTCGTTTGTTCAGTTTTTATGTCCAACATTTCTTTTTCAGTGTGCCTAAACATCCATGAGTACTCGGATAACACGTTAATTTTCTTTTTGAGACATGCTATTTTTTCAAGCACATGGTTGTGAGGATTTGATAGGCACTTGTCGTAACACTCATCAGCTTTATTGATGTATGGGTATGTGTTCACATGCCGCCCCATAAGAGACATCACTATTGTTGAGTAGGTATAACCAGCCGAGAAATAATTGCCTTCAAACTCAAAAGCTTCTGCTGATTGTTGTAGTGTTTTTATCGCAGAGCTGTTCTCAGGCGACATGCGGCTCTGCATGCTAACAGAGTGAAATAAATCTATAGCCTTTGACATATAAAGCTAATTATATGCCAAGCATTGGGTAAAGATGACTTTGTTTTCATCAGTTGTAGAATAGTACAAATATGATTAGTCATCCTGGTGTATCAGAGGAAGAAAGAATTTCTCTATACAAGCTGGCCATTGCTCATCAAGACATTGCTGAGGCGCTATACACAACTAGATTATTTTTAAGAACAGTTAAGTCCATCAAAGATGAGGGTTTTTTACACCTTCAGGACAATATAATAAGCGCATACTCACGTGCGTTTAAGTCTAATCGCCCATATGGTAGACCGCTTGATAGTACATGGCCAGGATATACAAACCTGAGATATCAAACACTTCACTACCAAATCATTGCCCATAGAGACCAAACTGTAGCTCATAGCGATAGTATGTATCGACGTGTTGAGATCGTACCTCCTGGAGTAACAAATATGCCTGGATATCCACCAACAAAAGGATTGGGGATACAGGTTACAAACTCCAAATTTGAAATTAGCTCTTTTCCAATTATTGAACAAATGTGTCTTGATTTGGGTGAGCGCCTCTTCCACAAAATGTATGCTGAGCTCGAGCGAATGTATGGAAGCATGGAACTCCCATCACATCCATTTGACTTATTAGGATAATCCATCGTTGAGGAGGTATATACTTACACCATGAGCTCTATTAAGTTAAATTTTGACAATGTGATTAAGGTAGTTGCTACTGGCGCTCTTTTAATCTTGGCTTTATCCGGCCTTATTTACTCAGTTAGAGGTCCGAAATCAAAGACGAACTATCAGTTTTGTTACGATGAGTGTATTAAAATGGGAGTACCTCCGAAAAACGGCAGCTGTGATGATAGACACTATTTGGGAACTCGAACTGCAAGCAAGGGTCCATATAGCAAGGGCGATCCGTGGTGTTACAACAACAATGGGGTGTGTTTAGCGTTGTGCAAGGATAAATAGGTTTGATAATCTAAGAGGATATAGCCAACCCTGGTGATTTTATGAATGGGTTGAACAGATCGAAAATCTCTAGCAGATTAGATATAATACGGTTTGGATCTGGAAGTTCTAGGGTCACATTAACCTATATATCAACGTATTTTTGCAATTAACCGTTCAGTAAATTTAATACGTCATTTTCATCGTTCACTAAGTGGACATCTCTATTTGTGTGTCTAGTCATTGCTAAAGTAATGTTTAGTAATGTTACAACATTAAAACTTCCATCTACATCTCTAATCAGTAGGTTTGGCTCACCTTCTTCTTGGCCATCCCTAAATATATGAGGGTGTTTATGTAAAGGATGGTCAGATCTATATCTCCAAGTATATGGATCATCCTGCACTACTACAATTGCACCTTCTTCAATTACTTCCTCTGCTTGCTGAGCTATGGCTGATGCCCAGGCATCTTCCATATCAGTTCTTACCTCTTGACTCATTTCCACATTTTACCAGACTAGGGGAGTATCTATCTCAAGGTCACTATGAAATTATGATTTGAAACATTAGAAGGATATAGCTACCGATGATATTCTCATATCTGGAGCGAATAGGTTATATAGATCAATCAGATGTGTGATAAGGCGGTTTGGATGCGGAAGGTCTAGGGTCACTTATTCGGAAACATTAATTGATTGCCCATAGAGTTCTTGATTGTCTCGTTGATCACTCCCCCAAGCCATTCCCCAATAATCGGAACGAGATCTACTCTCTGCAAAAGATATACGATGACGCCAACCAATATTGCTGCTCCTACAAAATACCCCAGAGCTGACATAATCCCACGCCCAAATGAGTACCAGGCAGATTGGTGCTTGTTGAGCTTGGTCACAGCCTCAGCCAGCTTGCGGATCTCAGTTAAAAGTAGCTCATTCGATTTTGTATCCATATATACCCTAGTATAATACTATTTATGAAACTCAAAATTTTCCTCATCTTCGCTCTTGCTATCGCAGGGCTCACATATTTCACCAGCAAAAAAACTCAAGACATGTCCTCAGGTTCAAGCCCGAAAGAAGTAATCATTTCAGAGTTAGACATACAGGCATCATTTACTATCTATACTCACCAAACGTTAAGGTTTTTTAGCGATCCCAAATATCACAATCTCTCCCCCGACGTATATATAGAGGCAGATAATCCGAGCCTGATCAAAGTCAAAAAGCAGGGAACTACGTGGGGCGACTTTTTCTCTACTCTCCCGATGAAGCTGACGAATGAGTGTCTAACCACGGGTACTGGCCAAACATTTTGCACAGGCGATAGCGGGACATTGAGATTTTTCGTGAACGGAGTCGAGAACCCCAACGCCCTCACTCAAACAATTAATCCCAGCGACAAGCTCCTTGTCACCTTTGGGACTGAGGTAGAGGGGGGAATAGATAAGCAACTAAATCAAGCCCAGTAAAAGAGGGAATTCGTACAGCGGTTTCTTAAAAGTATTAGATCCAAAATGTCCTCCGTCATGAACAATGACGAAAGTGCCACCTACTTGTTCGAATATCGGTCTATTCATCTCCTCTCCACACCCCCACGGATCATTGTCTGATACTACAAAAACAAACTCTTTAGCAGCTTTCTTTATCTTCTCCCAGTTGTAACTATCTTGCAAAATTGGATCAGACACACTATTTATCAATGGCTTATTATATCCAGCAACGAGGACAACTTTTTTTACAGTTATATCCAAGTTTTCTAGTAAGCTCAAAATCAGCGGACAAGATGCGGAGTGTCCAATAATAGTTGACTCTGGACCTATCTTGTTGCTCTCCAGCAAAAACGGAAGCTGCTTCTTGAGATCTGGCTCACCAGGATCAGGAAGTGTCGGTACCCATACATCAGAAGCTTTACTTTTCAGTTCTTTTTCTAACCATGGTATCCACATGTCTATGCCACCACTACCATGAAGAACAATGTAATCTGCCATAAATTCATTATATCGCATGCATGAATTCAGATATCAATAATAAATCTGATGGCTACAATTGAGATGGTATAAGCCTAATTTACAAACAAGGACTCAGGATTGTTGGCCAAACATTTGTTTGTAGGCCTCTATCACCATGCCTCGATCAAACAATATTGAGTATGCTTCGGTTTCTTTAGTACGTCTAAATCCACGTCGCTCCGCTGTCACATCATATCTCATAATTGCGCTTCCATTTTCGTTTCTTTTCACTTTGCCATAATAATTATAATATGATGGTAAAAGTAATAATCTTTGTAAACCAGCGTACCAGGCCCAGGACACAAGACAATCTACAAGTAAATGTTCCCATCTAAAGCTAGTAAAAATTTTTCTAAACTCTGGGTTCGAAAAATTTTTCAGTGGTCCTTGTAACTGATTAATAACAATGTCTTTGTAGTCATGATTAGTTTGGGACATTCTATTAGATTGATTTACCCTGAATAGTGGATCTACCGATGCAATTACAGAATTTCGATCTTTAGGTTTACCATAAGTGAGTATTAAGCCAGACGCTCCATCCATAAAGAATGTGTCATACGGTGGGGAAATACTAGTGCTAGGTCCAGAATGAGCAACTAAAGAAAACTCTCTGGGATTGAGATGAGAACCAGCTTCAGATCTATTCAAATAGTCTGTTAAGCTTCGATTAAATTCTCCTGAATCTGTAAAACTTTCTACAAACGCGTGGATTGAAGGGGAAAGCTCGGTTAAGGAAATTTCTCTTACTGGGTTGTCTATCAAAAATGGCGACGGCCTAACTCCATATAAACTTTGGAAAGTGTCCAACTTGTTTTTAAGAGAGAATGGTTCAAGGCTATTGTTATATAAGCCTCCTAATGTTTCGATGAATCCTAATTTCATGTTGAGATAATACTATGAGATATATATACTGTCAACCATGGATCCTCAGTGATAACATATACAACATGAATGTCAAAATCGAGCCAAGCTGGAAAAAGGTACTAGAGTCAGAGTTTAATCAGGATTATTTTCAAAAACTAGCTGAGTTCGTCAAGTCAAAATATCTCGCATCAACCGTTTACCCACCGCCAAAATTTATCTTTCGCGCCTTTGAGCTCACGCCCTTCGAGCAGGTCAAGGTCGTGATCATCGGCCAAGATCCCTACCATGGTGAGGGACAAGCCAATGGCCTAGCTTTTGCGGTCAGCTCAGGTGTCAAGCTCCCTCCCTCACTCCAAAATATCTACAAAGAAATCGAGTCCGATCTCGGGCGTAAATCTAGAGTTACAGGAGGAGATCTCCAGTCGTGGGCAACTCAAGGTGTACTCCTTCTCAATGCGACGCTCACAGTCAAAAAAAGTTCTCCCGGTTCCCACCAGAACATCGGCTGGGAGCGCTTTACCGACGCAGTGATCAGGTCCTTGTCCGAGCAAAAAGAAAATCTAGTCTTTATTCTTTGGGGAGCATATGCCCAAAAAAAGGGCAGCGTGATCGATGAGTCCAAACACCTCGTAATCAAGTCTCCTCATCCCTCGCCTTTCTCCGCCTATTCAGGATTTTTTGGCTCCAAACCATTTTCCCAGTGCAACTCATATCTCGAGGCTCACGGGCAACAATCAATTGACTGGTGATTTTTTCTGCTACAATAATCAATATGAAAGCTTTGCCAATCGTAGCTATCTTAATTCTCATAAGCCTTGGTGTAATCTTCTTTACTAAGCAAACTCCTGACAAAAATCTACCTACCGTCTCCTCTCCCACTCCAGTAGTAGTTGAGAACACAGAGGGAGGGGTTGAGCTAACCGAGCGAGTTGTCTATACAGAGTCTGGCTACGCTCCGTCTGAAATCACGGTCAAGCCAGGTACCAAGGTCGTCTTTGTCAACGAATCGGACTCTCCCATGTGGACTGCCTCGGATCCCCATCCAATCCACTCAGATTACTCAACCTTTGATAGTCGGATGGGAGTTGTTACTGGGGGAGTCTACGAATTTACCTTTACCGAGGCAGGTTCATACTCGTATCATGACCACCTCTCTCCCCGAAATACCGGGACAATCACTGTTGAAAACTAGACACTAATCGCCCTTTGCATATCCCGGGAAAAAATCAGTCTTTATCTTCTTGACTCCTGCGCGCCTGAGTAATTTTTGTACCTCGTCAACCATAGCCTGCGGTCCAGAAACATAGAACATCCGCGCTTTGTAGTCAGGAATTTTTGCCGCAATCATCGCTTGATCAATGTGCCCGTCCCGCTTGGTTACTATATTAATAGTCTTTAGTCCTTGCTTTTTGGCTCGTGCCAGAACTTGCGAGTAGGCGATATCCTCTTCGCGAGAGTTAGCGTACAAAAGAACAATATCCCGTGTTTCGTTTTTCTCAATCAGCCACTTTGCCATACTAATAAACGGCGTAACTCCAATTCCGCCCGCAACAAATGCCAAGGGGAGATTATGATCATTTGGTAGTACAAACTCACCCACAGGGTCATTTGCGATAATCTTGTCACCTAGTCTCATTTTCATGAGCGACTGCTTGTAGCTACTTGCCCGGCCCTCAGGCAGCTTGAGACTTACAACTACTTCCGTATCACGAGGAGAAGAAGAGATTGTAAAATACCTCCGCACCCCTCGCTTGTCCTGACCTTTGTGAGGGAGAGTCCAGGACATATACTGACCCGGCTCAAACGCAAACTTTTCTGCCGGCAAAAAATGAAAGGCAAAAGTATTTTTGGCAATTTTTTCTCTACTCTTTAGTGTCATCTCGACCCGCAAAGGCTTGCCCATCAGATAAGAAAACAGATTAGCAACGAGCAAGCCGAGCTCGAGCGTGTAGGGGACTTTTAGGCTCATCTGCAGGGCAAGCAAAAGTATGCCCATAAAAGCTGCATACGCTATCTGTTGCTTTGTCTTGACCGGAGAAGTCAGTGGCTCAATGAGCATCACCGACGCAAAAAACAATATTGGGGTATAAAGCAAAATAGTAATCGGATCAATTCCGAGCATCGTCGCTGGAAGCAAATAAGCACTCAAAAACACAAGTGCGAGGGTAAAACGCTTGAGCTTGGTAAATATCAAAATGCTGCCCGCGGCAACTAATCCGATTATCTCCACACTCCCCACCCACCAAGAGGCCCCTCTCCCAAACAACAGGGCGCCAGCCAGTATCCCAAGTCCTGCCGGATTAAAAACATGCCGTTTATTAATCGCCAATACATATTTAGACACGATCGAGATCCCGGCCACACTCACCAAGAAAAAACTGTTACCTTGGACTCCAAGCGGACCGACAATCAATGAGAGTATCTGTCCGGTAATGAGGGCAGACTCAACATTTGTATAGGCGCGACTTATCTTTGCGACAACGGCATTGACTACGACTGAGGAGATACAAAGTATTACGGTCGAGGCAATAATATCAGCTGGATCGTAGGGCAAGATCTTGAGATAAGAAAGGATGGTTAGGGCCACGAGGAGTGTTCCCAAAAAATAGATCATCAACTGATACATAGTCAATTTGTTCATATAAAATCAATCATACAGTGCTTGTTAGCCTTACACTGTTTTTGTATAGTATATCAATGAAGCTAGACACGCCCAAGCGTAGGGTCAGAGATTATTACGACCAAACTTTTTTTGATTATTTCACGGTCCTATTTAGACACAAAAACTACAGCATGAACTATGGTTATTGGGACGAATCTGTTCACAACAGGTCAGAAGCAACTCACCGACTCCTAGAAAAAATCAGCGAACTCTTAAATCTTCATCCTTACAGCACACTCCTTGATGCAGGTAGTGGATTAGGAGAGGCCACCTGTTGGTTTGCTTCAAAAGTTGGATGTCAATGTATTGGCGTCACCCTGTCTCAGATGCAAATCAAAGAGGCAACAAAGATTGCAAGAGATCGCGACCTTTTAGACAAAATAAAATACCTCGAAATGGACTATACCAAAACAACTTTCAATGACAATAGCTTTGATGCAATTATTGCGATAGAAACCATTTGTCACGTCGCAGATAAACAAGATTTTTATAGAGAAGCATATAGATTGTTAAAGCCAGGTGGCAAGCTAGTTGTCGGGGAATTTACCTATTATCGTCTCCCCAAGACAAAGTTAGAAAAAATTCAAACAAAAAAATTTATTGACGGTTGGGAAATGCCAAACCTCTTATCTACAACCGAACACAAAAAGATAATGAAACTTACTGGTTTCAAGCAGATTGTAAGCGAAGATTACTCTAGTAAAACTCGCAGAGTAGCGAGATATTTTTATCTTTGTTCTCTTCCAGGACTACCCATTTATTGGCTACTACACAAATTCGGAATCATGAATAAATATCAGCTCGGCAATGCCTATGCCTGTAAATATCAATGGATTACTAGGCAAAGCGGAATTTGGGGACACACACTCTTTTCTGCAACCAAGTAACACCTTTACTATAGGTATATTGACTTGTATTACCTGTTTGCTATCATTCTCAAGCTATGACAAGCGCAAACGACAAAATCCAATTTACAGAAGCTGGACTCGCCGAGATCAAGTCCGAGTTAGACGAGCTAAAAAATCAAAAACTAACCGCCGCGATCGATCGTGTTGCCCGTGCCCGCGATTTTGGTGACCTCTCCGAAAATGCCGAGTACCATGCAGCCAAAGAAGAGCTAGCCTTTATCGAGGGCAGGATAGAAGAGCTGGACGGGATAATCGCACGCGCAGAAGTAGTCGGCTCCAAAGCCAAAAATGGTTCAGTCAACATCGGCTGCAAAGTCACCGTTTCTGTCTCTGGCAAAGATCATACCTATGAGATCGTAGGCGAGTGGGAAGCCGATCCTCTCCAGAAAAAGATCTCCCATACCTCCCAGCTCGGTGTTGCGCTCTTGGGCAAAAAGAACGGAGACGCGGTCGAGTTTGAGGCTCCCGCCGGAAAAGTGATCTACAAAATCAAAAAGATCCACTAATCAACCTGGTATACTATTTCCATGTCTAGACTAGAAGAAATCAGAAATGAGCGGATCGGGAAGCTCAAAAAGTTGGTCGAACTCGGTATCTCTCCCTACCCCGCTCAGTCGCAAAAAGATCTTTCAAATGGCGCGATTGTAGATGGATTTGATAAGTACGACGGAAAAGAAATAACCTTGGCAGGCAGACTCCGCGCTCTTCGCAAGCACGGCAAGCTAGCGTTTGGTGACCTAGAAGATCAATCCGGCAAAATTCAGCTCCTGTTGAGGGAGAGCTTGCTCTCACCAACTAGCAAAAAAACAGGTAATCTCGGGTTTCCCGAGCTTAGCCTGATTGATGTCGGTGACTTTGTCCAAGCAATGGGCGTGGTCTGCAAAAGTAAAACTGGCGCGGTCTCACTGGACGTCAAAGAGCTCAAGCTACTCTCAAAATCGATCCGCCCTTTGCCTGACAGCTGGGAGGGGCTCAAAGACCCGGACACGATCTTTCGTCGTCGCTATCTAGACTTGGTGATGAGTGAGGGCAGACGTGCACTATTTGAAAGAAAAGCCAAGTTCTGGGCAGTTTCGCGCGAGTATATGGCGCAAAATGGATTCCTAGAGATAGAGACGCCGGTACTCGAGCACGTGACAGGTGGAGCAGACGCGCGGCCTTTTGAGACTTATCACAACGCCCTCGACGAAAAATTTTATATGCGTATCTCGACCGAGCTATATCAAAAAAGATTAATTGGCGGCGGATTTGAAAAAATCTATACGCTAGCTCCCAATTTTCGCAACGAGGGTATAGACGACGAGCACCTCCAAGAATTTTATCAACTAGAGTGGTACTGGGCTTATGCCGACTATCGCCAAAACATGGAGCTCGTAAAAAACATGTTTCGTCATGTTGCCAAAAAAGTATATGGCACCACCAAGTTTACGCGTGGAGAGCATTCCTTTGACCTAGCCAAGGAATGGGAAGAGCTAGATTATAGAACTTTAATCTTGGATAAACTCGGGATCGATATTTTTAGCGATGACGAGAGTAAGATGGTCAAAGTTCTTCATAAATACAAGGTCAAGTTAGACGGCAAGGTCGGTAAGCCGCGACTCATCGACAATCTCTGGAAAATAATCCGCAAGGACATTGCCGGGCCGGCATTTCTTGTCAACGAACCCAAGTTTATGTCCCCACTTGCAAAGTCCAAGTCCGAAAATCCTGAACTGACCGAGCGCTTTCATGTGATTATTGCGGGATCAGAGTTAGGCAATGGTTATAGCGAGCTCAATGATCCGGCTGAGCAACTTGCACGCTTCCAGGAACAACAGTCCGCCCGTGACGCTGGAGACGACGAAGCGCAGATGTTAGATATAGATTATGTTGAGATGCTCGAATACGGCATGCCACCAACTAGTGGATACGGGCATAGCGAGCGTGTATTTTGGTTTTTGGAAAACGTCACTGCCCGCGAAGGAACACTATTCCCACAGATGAAAAGACATGTTTCCAAGCTCACAAAGGAAATTTATGGTCTTACGTGACGAGCTTACTACTTTTATCGAGAATACTATCGGTCAAGATTTCTTGGCCAAGGCAAGAAAAGTTGATGAGTATGCGGCTAATGGCATTCAATTCCATGGATCGATGGAGGTCAAGAAAGTCGCACTAGGAGTAAGTCTTAATAGTGATTTTTTGCGAGAGGCAATCAATGCACAAGCACAGTACTGTATTTTTCACCACGGTTTTGACACTCGCACCGTAGGTTCACGATACTCTAAAAGTAGTCAAGAGAGATTGTCTTTGATTATTAAAAATGATCTAACTATTGCTGACTATCACTACGCGCTTGATGCCCAAAAAGAATTTGGCAACAACGCCACAATTGCCAAGCTCTTAGGAGCTAAGATTATTGACACACTCTATGACGAATGGGGCTTTGTCGCCAAATTACCAAAGCCAACTGATCTTAATGATCTCTCAGAAAAATGCGCCAAGATTTTTTCTCACGACGTTCTCGCGATCAAAGCTGGGGCTGACAAGGTCCAAACCATTGGTATAGTCTCAGGAGCAGGTAAACCTTATCAGGCTAATATCGAGGAAATGAAAGCAAAAGGTGTCGAGCTCTATATATCAGGAGAATCTTCGGAATCTAGACTTCACGCCATGCAGGAAGAAGGGATCAGCTATTTTCTCTGCGGTCACTACGCGACCGAAGTATTCGGGGTGCAAGAACTAGGTAAAAAACTCAAAGCCCATTTCAAAGATAACCTCGAAGTGGAATTTATCGACGTCCCCAACCCATTATAGTCATCCAGTTTATAGTAATTATTTACCAACTATCAGTTCTTTATACTAAAATACTTTATAGTAATTAAGTATAAAAAAATGACAAAAGTAAGTAAGTTCAAAGTAAAAAGAAATATCCTCGATTGGTTTATTGGTAATCTTTGGAGAGCTTTTTCACTCGTAGATACCAAGAACGAAATGGAGGGATTGCTCAAGGCCCTTCTTTCTCGGACAGAAATCATAATGCTTGCCAAAAGAGTTCAAATAGCCAAGATGCTGACCGAGGGTTATGATTATCGCACCATTCGTAACGTCACGAGAGTAACCGATCCAACGATTGCCAAGATTAGCACCCACCTTGAAGATTATCCAGAAGTAATATCGGTTGTAAAAAAACTTCATCAAGAGGAGCAAAAACTCAAAAAGTCGAATGATTTATATAACCTTAAGAACAGATATCCCAGTTATTTTGCTCTCGAGGCACTCATCGACAGACTGGACAAGCCGCTCCGAAAACGCTCTCGACATGCTACACTATTCTCCAAAGATAGAACCCCAAACAAATAAACTAAAATACTATACAGTATTTAAGTATAAGGAAATCACTATGCAGGACGACAACTTAACTTTCGACGGGATAGCGCACACCACACTCACTGTGAGCGATATCTCTGTCACTAGATCGTTTTACGAAAAATTATTTCAGCTCAAAATAAAGATGGATGATACAAACTCTTTCAGTCTCCTATCGGTCGGAATTCCCTGTTGGTTTGTGCAATGGCAAGAACTTGCAAAAGATAGATTTGACGAAAAACGCATCGGCCTAGATCATATTGCCTTTCATGTAAAATCTATGACCGATCTTAAATTGTTGGAACATAGGTTAAGAGAAATGAAAGTTCCAACAATAGGAATAGAAAAATTTGCTGGGAAATATCCTTATATCGCATTTAGAGACCCTGACAATATTCAAACAGAATTTTTTATACCGGAGGAAATATGAATCGTGATGACGCGCTAAAAATTGTTCGCGAATTTGTCAAAAACGAGAATCTAGTCCGCCACATGCTTGCAGTCGAGGCGGCGATGGTAGCCTATGCCAAAAAATTTGGCGAAGACGAAGAAAAATATCGCGTGACCGGTCTCCTACACGATTTTGACTGGGAGATCCATCCTGACCTAGATGGGCATCCTGCAAAAGGCGCCCCAATCCTCCGAGAGCGCGGGGTCGACGAGGAAATTATACGTGCGATCCAGTCACACGCTCCTCGTACCGGAGTATCTCGCGACACTCTCATGGAAAAAGCTCTCTTTGCTTGCGACGAAATTACAGGACTGATCACGACAACTGCACTTGTCCGACCAAGTAAAAAAATTGCGGACGTCGAAGTCAAAAGTATCAAGAAAAAATGGAAAGACAAGAGCTTTGCGCAGGGAGTAAATCGACAAGAAGTAGAGCAGGGGGCTCGCGAGCTCGGAGTTGACCTGTGGGAGGAGCATGTTCCGACAGTTCTCGCCGCTATGCAGTCGATTGCCGAGGATCTTGGTCTATGAGCAAACAAAAAATCATCGTCGCGGCCCTAGGTCTGCCAGTCTCAACTGATGGCCAAAAAGTCTTACTCACCAAAAGGCACTCACCTGACAATCCTGCTTGGCACAACAAATGGCAAATTGCAGGAGGAGCGCTTGACTTTGGCGAGACGATGGAAGAGGGAGTTAGGCGTGAGATGTGGGAGGAGCTGCGAGTCAAGGCGAGCATTATCCATCCTTATCCGATTGTCAAAACTAGTATTTGGTACGCCGACGAATCAGACGAAAAAATGGACACCCAGGTTATCTTGATTACTTATCTAGTCGAGATCGGAGATCAAGTGCCAGATCTAACACAAGACCCAGATTGGGAAACATCTGAGTGCGGCTGGTTCACTCTCGACGAGGCCAAAGAGCTCGATTGCCTCCCACTCACGCTCCCTGCAGTCGAAGAGGGATTTGACCTGATAAAAAAACATGGTAAACTAAACAAAATTAAATAAAAGGCGTCTGAGTTTAGCTTTCCACTAAACAAGCTGTCCGGTGTCGCAACCGGAACGGGTAAGCCCGTAATAGCAGTTTAATCAAGTATCGCACAAGGTGGCACCTCCTAAACGGCCGTGAGCATGTAGGAGGTTTTTTTATGGCCAAAATATACTTGATTCGTCACGGCGAATCGATTGCCAATACCCAAGGAATTTATCAAGGGCAAACTTACAATACAGATCTATCGCCACTTGGAGTTCAGCAAGTGCATGCTTTGGGGCAATATTTCTCAGGCAAAAATCTTGAAAAAATATACACGAGCCCACTCATTCGTACCAAAAAAACTGCCGAACAAATCGGCTTGGCGACTGGTGCGCGGGTAGTATTGGATCAACAGATAATCGAATCCAATCACGGGGAATGGGAAGGAAAATCAAAGCTAGAGATACAAGCTAAATGGGGAGATACCCTGCGCACCTGGAACAATGATCCGGAGAAAGTAGTTTTCCCGGGAGGGGAATCTTTTGAGGACCTTGAGAGTCGCGTGCTCAACCGCTTTTCCGAACTAATGCAAGATGGTGGAGACATCGCGGTCACAACTCATGACAACGTGATCCGAGTCATCTTGATGTCTGTTCTTAACATGAGTCCAGATAGGTTTTGGTCACTCAGGATTGACCCTGCCGCAGTTACGATAATTGAAGTAAAAAATAGGGAAGCAAGGGTTCTGGTACTCAACTATACTGAGCATCTAAAAGAATGTTTAACCAATCTATCCCAACATGCACTATAATCAATATTAGTATCAAAGGAGAAATAATATGCTAGACATACAATACATCCGCGATCACGCGGACAAGGTTAAGGAAAACGCGAGAAATAAAAATCTTAATCCTGCGGTCGTGGATAATTTACTAGAGATTGACGGGAAAAGAAGAGCGCTCATTGCCCAAGTAGAGAAAATACGTGGAAAAAGAAACTTATTAAACGAAGAGCTAAAAAAATCTCGCACCGACGAGCTCATAGCAGAAAGTAAAGCACTCAAGGGAGAACTAGAAGAGCTCGAACCAGAACTTAAAACTCTTGAGAACTCCTTTGCCGATCTCATGCTCCAGATCCCCAATGTGGCGCTTGACGATGTCCCAATCGGCAAAGACGAAACCGAAAA
The DNA here is from genome assembly GCA_964507925.1 of uncultured Pseudomonadales bacterium. Taxonomy (GTDB): domain Bacteria; phylum Patescibacteriota; class Microgenomatia; order UBA1400; family UBA12108; genus CAZDRB01. Next base: position 18,934 of record CAZDRB010000001.1, on the reverse strand, counting down.
TGTTGTCGTAAGAGAATGGGGTAAAAAACCAGAATTTGATTTTGAGCCCAAGGATCATGTTGAGATCGCGACTCAAAATGGCTGGCTAGACTTGGAGCGTGGTGCCAAAGTCGCTGGCTTCCGCGGTTACTATCTCCAAGGTGAGGCAGCCCTACTTCAAATCAAGCTTATGCAATATGCCCTCAACAAATTTGTTGCAAAAGGCTATACCCCCATGATTCCTCCAGTTGTCGACAACAGGCAAGCATTTATCAATACCGGACACTTTCCCTGGGGCGAAAAAGAAACTTACAAACTAGAAGAAGACGAGACTGATCCCAAAAATGACTATTTTCTAGCAGGCACTGCCGAGATCCCGCTAGTTAGTTATTATGCCGGAGAAACATTGAAAGCCAAAGATTTGCCTATCAAAATGGTTGGTTTTTCTCCCTGTTACCGGCGCGAGATCGGCTCGTATGGTCGTGACACCAAAGGCTTTTTCCGCGTTCACGAATTCTGGAAGATCGAGCAAGTTGTGCTATGCAAAGCGGATCTCGAAGAGAGCAAATCCTGGCACGAAAAAATGCTCGAGTTTACCGAAGAACTTCTTCAGGATCTCGGTATTCCATACCGAGTGCTCCTTATGTGCACAGGTGACATGGGCGAACCTCAAGCCAAAAAATATGATATCGAAGCCTGGATGCCAGGAAGAAAGGGGTATGGTGAGGTAGCCTCAGACTCGATCATGACTGATTTTCAGAGTCGCAGGGCCGGAATTCGCTATCAAGCGGAGGACGGGACGCTCAAATATGTCCACATGCTCAATAATACCGCCCTTGCCTCGACCCGCACGTTGATCGCGATCTGGGAAAACTTCCAGCAAGTCGACGGATCAGTCAAATTACCAGAAGTTCTAAGATGAGCAAGATTTCCTTTGTCTTTTTCGATGTCGGCGGCGTATTGATCAAAGATTTTTCAGAGACTGATAAATGGGAGATATTAAAAGCCGAGTTAGGAGCAACTGGAGACTCTGCAATAAAATTTGAGTCAATTTTTCGCGATCACAATAATCAACTTGTAACAGGTAAAATTGACGCAGAAAAAATGTTGCAAATAATTTCAACTCAACTAGAGTTAACAATTCCTCCAAATTTTAAATTCCTTAACTATTTTGTTAATCATTTCGAGCAAAACAAGGGAATCTGGGATATTGTCGAATATGCGAAATCCAGGGCAAGAATCGGACTATTGACGGACATGTATCCGGGGATGCTATCAGAAATCAGGAGTGCACAACTTTTGCCTTCTATATCATGGGATGTAATTGTGGACAGTAGTGTCGAGAAAGTAAAAAAACCATTTCCTGAGATTTACCAGATCGCTACAGACCGCGCCGGGGTACGCGCAGAAGAAATCCTTTTTATCGATAACAAGCAGGACAATCTTGATGGAGTCAAATCAGCTGGTTGGCAAACGTATTTTTACGACTCAAGCGACTACAGCCAATCCAATCGCGAACTTCTCGAGTTTGTGAATCAAAAACTCTAGGCGCATGCTATACTTTCTGCATGTTAGGATTCCTCTCAAAACTTTTTGACAGCAACGCCCGTGATCTCTCCAAGCTCGCGCCGATAGTGTCAAAAGTCAATGATTTTGAGGCGAGCATCCAAAAACTCAAGGACAAAGAACTACCAGGCAAAACCGCCGAGTTCAAAAAGCGCCTCCAGGGTGGTGAATCACTCGACGAGCTCTTGCCAGAGGCTCTGGCCACCGTTCGTGAGGCAATCAGAAGAACGACCGGCGAGCGAGCCTACGATGTCCAGATCCTGGCTGCGCTCTCGCTCTATCAGGGCAAAATTGCCGAGCAAAAAACAGGTGAGGGTAAAACTCTCTCGGCAACTCTTGCTTCATACGTGCGCTCCTTATCTGGCCAAGGAGTTCACATTGTCACGGTCAACGACTATTTGGCACGCCGCGACGCCGGCTGGTACGGACGCGCTCACCTTCTTCTCGGACTCTCAGTCGGAGTGATCTATTCTGGAATGGGTGACCAACCAGGTGGAATACTCGACCTCAAATACAAAGACGAAAAAGAAGACGACGACAGGCTCGCCCACTTTCGCCCTGTGCCAAGAAAAGAAAGCTACCTCGCGGACGTGACCTATGGAACAAACAACGAGTTTGGCTTTGATTACCTTCGTGACCACATGGTTCACAGTCTCTCTGGCAAAGTTCAGCGTGGTCACTACTTTGCCATCGTCGACGAGGTTGACTCGATCTTGATTGACGAGGCGAGAACCCCGCTCATCATTTCTGCACCTGATGCAACACCAACTGATAAATATGTCGAATACGCAAAACTAGTCAAAACTCTAACCAAAGATACCGACTACGACGTCGACGAAAAGCTAAAATCCGCTACCCTCACTGACTATGGTATCAGGCGACTTGAGCAGCGCTTGAATATCAAAAATCTCTACGAAGAAAGCTACGAAACTGTTCACCACGTCGAGCAAGCACTCAAGGCAGCCTCACTTTTTGAGCGCGACCGCGACTACGTCGTCAAAGAAGGTCAGGTAATCATCGTCGACGAGCATACCGGTCGCATGATGTACGGCCGGAGATTTTCTGATGGTCTCCATCAGGCAATCGAAGCCAAGGAGGGTGTCGCCGTCCAACAAGAATCTCGTACTCTCGCAACTATCTCGCTCCAAAACTATTTTCGCATGTACGAACACCTCTCAGGCATGACAGGCACGGCTAGTACCGAGGGCGAAGAGTTCAAAAAAATCTACAATCTTGATGTCGCGATCATCCCCACGCACCGCGAGATTAAGCGCCTCGACTCGCCCGACTTTATCTATAAGACAACACGTGTCAAGTACGCTGCCATTATCAAAGAGGTCGAGACCAGGCATGCAAATGGGCAGCCAGTTTTGATCGGCACCAAAAGTATCGACAATAACCAGATAATTTCCAAGTACCTAAAAAGAAAAAATCTCCCGCATCAGATCTTAAACGCCAAAAATCACGACCAAGAAGCCAAGATTATCGCTTCTGCTGGATCATACGGTGGGATCACGGTCGCAACCAACATCGCCGGGCGCGGTGTGGACATCGTTCTTGGCGGAGACAAATCCAGCATGGACAAAAAAGTCTGGGAAAAAGAACATAAAAAAGTCATCGAGGTAGGTGGGCTACACGTCATAGGTACCGAGCGTCATGACTCTCGTCGTATTGACAATCAGCTTAGAGGTCGCTCAGGTCGTCAAGGTGATCCTGGCTCATCTCGTTTCTACGTCTCGCTCGAAGATGATCTCATGCGTATTTTTGGCGGAGAAAAAATCGCCGGGATCATGACTATGATGAAGATCCCCGAAGACGAGGCAATTGAGCACTCGATGGTGAGCCGCGCACTTGAATCGGCTCAAGTCAAAGTCGAGGGCTTTTACTTTGATATGCGAAAGCGCGTTGTCGACTACGACGACGTTATGAACAAACACCGCCAGGTGATCTACAAGCTTCGCGACAAACTCCTCGCGGAATCAGAGGCATCTCCCGAGAGTCTTGCCACAAGAATCAGCGAGCTCGTTGCTTCGGAAATCGAGATTCTGGTAAATTCTAGGCTTACCGACGGATTTAGTGGCGACGAAATCGAGGCAATTGTTAAGGAGTTTATCACGATCATCCCGTTTGACGACGCCTCACAAAAGCAGCTTGCCAAAGAGCTTAAAAAAACCAAAAGTAGCGAGGTAATAATTAAAGCTCTCAAAAAAATTGCTCTAGATACCTATCAAGCCCGAGAAAAACAGTTTGGTGAGGCTACCATTCGCGAAATCGAAAAATATGTCTACCTCACCACACTCGACGAGAAGTGGATGGATCACCTAGACAATATGGAGTCTCTCCGAGATGGAATAGGCCTCAGAGGATATGCCCAGCGCGATCCGCTAGTTGAGTATCAAAAAGAGTCTTACTCCATGTTTGAGCGCTTGATAGGTGCGGTGGGGAGCGAAGTAGTCAAAAAGATCTATCGACTTAACCCTGTGGCAACTTCTCAACCTAATCCCAGCGTGATTCTACGTAAGGACGAAGTCCAGGACGGAGTGGTTAAGAAAAAATCAGTCACGCCCGGTACAAAAAATTCTGACTCTAAAGTTAGGATAGGCAGGAATGATCCATGTCCCTGCGGCTCCGGCCTTAAATACAAAAAGTGTGGTCTGATAGGCGCGAAAGAACATAGGAGTTAAAATATGAAAAACGGAACTCTCATTCTCATGTGTGGTCTTCCAGGTGCAGGCAAAACTACATTAGCTAAAAAAATAGAGATCCAGCGACCTGCGATTCGATTATGTCCTGATGATTGGATCATTGGGATTTTAGAAGACATGAACAATATTCCTGAAAGAGATAGATTGAGAGACCCGGTTGAACAATTATTGTGGTCTCATGCTCAAAAATTGCTTGAACTTGGCAATAATGTCATTTTGGAAAATGGGTTCTGGTCGAGGGTGGAACGAGATGGATATAGAGAGAGTGCAAAAATGATGGACGCACAAGTTGAACTTCATTTTCTTGAGGCTTCACTTGAAAAATTATGGGACAGGGTGAATAAGCGAAATAAAGAATCTCAAGAGTTTAACTTGACTAAGCAGGAACTCAATGATGCATACAACTCATTTGAACCACCTACTGACGAAGAAATGGAGAGTTATGATTTTGCTCAAAAATATTCTGGATAACTTATGCAAAAAGTAAAAACTAGCTTACGAACCGCGCTCGGAATATTCCTAATTATCTTTGGCCTCGCCGGGATGATCTTGCCAGTTCTTCCGGGATGGTGGATCATCCCGATCGGACTACAGCTACTAGGCCTTCGCTTAGTTATTGATCGCAAAAAATCTTGGCATGAAATTATCTCTGTCAGGCGCCACAAAAAACTCTCTAAATAGTTCTCGACTCCAAAAACTTTTGGTGCTTTCCTTGCTCCTTGGTAAGTAGTTCTTGATCCCTCCCAATTTTCTGCAGTAGCTGTGCTCCGTATCTCGCGCCCAAATAGTGAGGCATCACAACGTAACTCGCTCCTTCATGGTACAGCTCCTCTGCTTCTTTTTTGAGATGAGAAAGTGCAATGATCATGCACTTTGGATTAATTCTCTTAATGTGTCTGACAAGGAGAACATTAGCATTAAAGTCGGGGAGCGTAGTCACAACATACTGAGCCTGGTCTAGTGCAAGCTCCTCCAAAAACTCCAAATCATCTACTTCACCAAAAAAGTTATCAATCCCTGCTTCTCTCAAGCTCTTAATCGAGCTCGGGTTATGGTCAACCACCGCAAAATTAAGTTCCATATTTTGAAAAGCCTGAATATAGTCATCTCCCACTCGGCCGTAGCCAAATAAATAGGCCTTGTATGTCTTGTCGCTGATTGCACGTTCTCGACTCGTGTGTCTGAGCTCGAGCACTCGCAAGATTTTTTGGAATCTCCTAAAAATCTGATCGGCGTAGAGAATGAGATATGTCGAGCCCGTGATTGTGATCAAACCAACCAGCGTTACAAGTGATAGAGTCTCGCTACTCAAGTGTCCTAGGTTAAATCCAAGGGTCGCAAGAATGAGCGAAAACTCACTAATTTGCGCAACCGTAAGTCCGGCCATAAATCCAGTCCGCCTCCGATATCCTAGGAGGTTCATGAGCACAATTACGATCACCGGATTACCCACAAGCACAAATAACGAGAGGAGTATCACAGGCATTATGATCGTAGCCAGCGTATCCAGGACCATGTGCGATCCCAGAAGGACAAAAAATAGGATAATAAAGAAGTCTCGGAGTGGCTTCATCCTGGCGCTCATCTCTTTGGCATACGGAGAAACAGAGAGGGTAACTCCTGCAACTAGCGTTCCGATCTCGAGCGAAAATCCAAGAAGCTCAAACAGACTCCCGATCCCGAGTCCCCATGCAAGCGCAATCACAAACAAAAGTTCCGATGATGTCGCGGCAAAAGCAAGCACTTTTGGTAATATTTTTTGACCTACAATCCATAGCCCTACAAAAATCAAGCCGCCCTTGGTCAGTACTCCAAAGATTACCTCACCCAAAGATCCAGCCCCCGCTCCCGCTGAGAGAAACAACAATATCAAGGTCGCGATAATGTCCTGAACCAAAAGAAATCCGATCGCAATCTTGCCGTACAACTTGTCCAGATCTCCTCGATCAGTCAAAAGCTTGAGGATAATAATGGTACTACTAAATGTTAGGGCAATTGCTATGTAGAGTGCGGCAATTGCCGCAATACCCAAAAACCTTGCGATCAAAAATCCGATAAGAGAAGTAAACACTACTTGCCCGACTCCGGTCACGATCGATACTTTGCCTACCTCCTTGATTATTTTTGGACTCATTGAAAGACCAACTATAAACAGGAGGATCGCAATGCCAATTTTAGAAAAAAGCTCAATCGACTCAACCGAGGTCACAAGCTTGAGACCATGTGGTCCAGCCAGAATACCAGTCAATATATAACCTATGACCAAAGGTTGCTTGAGTGCTCGCATCAAAATCGAAACGACGGCCACAATCGCAATCAGTAAGCTAATCTCTCCAAATGGTTGCATTCTTTTACTATACAATAGATAGTGTAAATCTATGCTAATCTACGCAACCACGAACCCCGGCAAATTTGCCGAAGTCCAAAAACTCTTTGCTCACCAAGGGATCGAGATAAAGAGCGCTGCCGACTTTAACGTCAAGCTGGACGTCGAAGAAACGGGCACAAGTTTAGAGGAAAATGCCGCGATCAAAGCACTCGCCTATCAAAAGGTCTTGCCAAAAGAGGCAATCATAATCAGCGATGATACGGGGATCGAGATCGATGCTCTGGGAGGTGAGCCAGGAATCAAAGTCAGAAGGTGGAAAGGCTACCCCATGGAAGACGAGGAGATTATCGAGTACGCGCTGGAGCGCCTCGAGGGGGTGCCAAAAGACAAGCGCGGTGCCCAGTTCCGTACAGTTCTTGCGGTTGTTGCAGATGGCAAACCAGTCACCCATTTTTCCGGAATTTTGCGAGGAGAAATTCTCGAGACTCCTCGTCCCGAGCGCGAAAAAGGTATGCCCTTTTGGCCGATCTTTTTTATTCCAAATCTAAACATGACTCTCGGCGAGTTCCACGATATGCCGATCACTTTTCAGGCAAAAAATCCGACACACCGCGAACGCGCGGTTATTGAGGCACTACCATATCTTGCCACCTTGAGAGACTAAAATCTTCAATTCTCGTACACTGATTAGTATCGAACTCGCCGATCCTAGTTCTCACCAGCTTTTCTAGATAACTCTCAACTCCGAGTGATTTGAAGATGTCATACGAGAGCTGGCGGATATATGTTCCACTCGACACAGTCGCCTCAAACTCAACTCTATCGCGATCAATTTTTTTAAATTGTAAATTGTAAATTGTAACTTTCTTAGATTTCTTCTCCATTTCTTTTCCCGCTCGCGCTAGTTTGTACCTTGGCACTCCGTTGATCTTGGTCGCTGAATAGTCGGGAATCTCTTGCTCAATCTCTCCTACAAACTTTTTTGCTGCTACCTCAATTTGTTTTCGTGACACTTTGTCACACTGGCACTGTTCGATTAAGCCTGTTTTATCAAGTGTATCGCTCTTCGCTCCTAAAACTGCGACCGCCCTATACGTTTTTGGTAATGATGAGAGCTCATTCATTTTCTTGGTCGCGGATCCAAGTAAGAGGAGAAGCACACCCTCCGCAAACGGATCAAGAGTTCCACCATGGCCGATCTTGTATTTGTCGGGGACGGTCCTTGTAATTTGGCGCTTAAATTCGCGGATAACGTCATAGCTTGTCATGCCAACTGGTTTGTAAACTGGGAGTATGCCATTCATGTGGAAATTCTAACACGGCTCAAGGCATGCTATAGTTAATAGTATGCCTGATTCCAGATCAACAGAACTACCAGAGCCAATCTCACTCAAGCAATCGATCGGCCCTTCTTTTATTCTTCTTGGTCTCGCGCTCGGTTCCGGCGAGCTTATTATGTGGCCATACCTCGTTTCGCAGTATGGACTCGGTATTATCTGGGGAGGTCTCGTTGGAATTACCTTTCAGTACTTTCTCAACACCGAGATCATGCGCTACACCCTCGCCTGGGGTGAATCTGTTTTTGTTGGGTGGCGCAAATGGGGAAAATTTATTCCGGCCTGGTTTGTATTTTCTACCGTGATCCCGTGGGCGCTCCCTGGATTTGTGACCGCCTCAGCTACCATCCTTAACCACGCATTTCCGGCGCTTCCGATCCAGCTCACCGCAGTTGTCCTAATTCTGCTCACGGGGATCATCCTTTCGTCAGGCAAAACACTCTACAAAACCATGGAGTTTGTCCAGCGAACGCTCCTCTCAATCGGCGTCCCTTTTGTCACAATTCTTGCGCTCTACATGGCGAGACAGGCCGACTGGTCGGCACTTTTTGCCGGCCTTGTGGGGATCGGTGATGGCTACCAGTGGTTGCCCGAGGGTATTGCAATTGGCGCTTTTCTTGGAGCCTTTGCCTATTCTGGAGGTGGAGGTAATCTCAATCTCTCTCAAAGCTACTATATAAAAGAAAAAGGCATGGGCATGGGCAAATACGGCAAAGGGATCAAGGCGCTTTTTGCTGGCTCAAAGTCGCACCGGATCGACGGTCAAATATTCTCGCTTTCGGCAGCTAACCTCTCGCGCTGGAAACGCTGGTGGCGCTTGGTCTGCACCGAGCATCTCATCGTTTTTTGGGGAATTGGGCTTGTTACGATCCTCCTCCTTGGTCTCCTTTCGATGGCGACCGCCCACGGCGTGAGCTCAGCTGGTGGTCTATCTTTTTTCTTTAAAGAAGCCGAGATGATCGGACTTGCGACACACCCCTTGGTTGGCTCGCTTTTTCTCGTAGTCGGTGCTCTAATGCTCTTTACCACTCAACTTGGAGTTCTAGAGTCCGCTTCGAGAATAATCTCAGAAAATATCTTACTTCTGACCAAGAAAACTACCGACGAATTTAACGCTTCAAAGACGTTCTATATCGTACTCTGGATCGAGCTTCTCTTTAGCGCGGTATTTCTCTATCTTGGGGCTTCCGAGCCTCGGACTATCCTCACACTTGGTGCGATCCTGAACGCGGCAGCCATGATGGTTGCCTTTATCTTGATATTTTTTCTTAACCGCAAGCTCCCCAAGCTCATCCGTCCTAGCTTAGGGAGGCAATTCATGCTTTTGTCAGCAACCGCATTTTTTATGTATTTTGTTGCCCAAACTATTAAAGGAGCATTATGACAACCCAAGTTCTAAAAGCCGACGGCACCAAGGAAACCTACAACGAAGACAAAATCAGAAACTCTGCTTCACGTGTAGGAGTTCCCCATGAACTACAAGAGGAAATGCTCGCAAGTATCCGCGACCGCTTGTACGACGGCATTAAAACCAGCGAGATTTTTGCCATGATCAAAGAATTTTTAACTCACGCCGGCTCTCCATACCTCGCTCTCAAATACAACCTCAAGGATGCGCTCTCCGAGCTAGGCCCATCTGGCTATCCTTTTGAAAAATACGTTGCCCTAATTCTCGCGGAGCTTGGCTATACTGCCGAAATCAACCAAATCATTCCCGGTCGCTGCGTCACGCACGAGGTTGATATCTTAGCCAAAAAGGAGGACACTACCTACTTTGTCGAAGCCAAGTTTCACAAAAACCACGGGCAACGTACCGACGTCCGTGTTACCCTCTACATCAAAGCGCGCTATGATGACCTAAGTAGAGCCTGGACTGGGGGAAAGTCTGGAGCCTGGATCATAACTAATACTCGTTTCTCAACTGATGCGATCAAATATGCCGAGTGTCAGGGACTCAAACTTACGAGCTGGGGGTATCCAAAAGGAGAAGGGATAATGGATCTGATCGAACAAACCAAGCTCCATCCCATTACCATGATCGACTCCTTAACTGGCGGCGAAAAACTACGCTTAATGAACGAAGGGGTCGTGACTTGTAAGCAGCTTCTCGAACCTCAGCATCAACATCTTCTTCCCAAAAATCTCATTAACGAGATCTTGCCACAGATCCAAAAAATATGTCAAAGCGAACACTAGCTTCCTTGTTGCCGATTATTTTTTGCGTGATCTTTATTACGCCAGTCTTGGGGGTAATCTTGATCGAAGGTGGCAAGCTCATTTCTCTGCGCCCAGTTTCGGTTCCGGTTGTCGGAACTGGCTCGATGTACCCGTCCCTGTTCTGGTCAGAATCAGAAGGTGGACCAGAAAACGAAGACAAAAAACTCATCGAAGAATACCGCTCAAGTCCTCATCTCTATCGCTACTTTCGTGGCCTAGATTTATTCGGACAAAAAATCCTGCAAAAAGAGATCAAGCGTGGTGACATGGTTGCCTTTAAAAGCCAAGCCACATCCGACATACTAGCTGCCGAAGACAGAGATTCTCGCTCTGGATTTATCAAGCGAGTTATTGGCGTGCCCGGTGACAAAATCGAGCTCAGGGATGGCTTTGTCTACCGAAATGGCGAGCTCATCGAGGAGCCCTACATCGCTTCCCCGCGCTCAACCTACGCTGGAGAGACTATGGAAGAATGTACAGAAATCACAGTTGAACCTGACAGCTATTTTGTCCTAGGCGACAATCGCAAAGTCTCTTCTGACTCTCGCTCCAAGCTAGGTCAAGTCAGGGATCAGGACATCGAGTTTTACCTTCCTTACGATGCCCAGAATCTATATCGATCTCTCTGGAGAAACACAGAAAACGACGCCGATCTCTTAGGCCGCCCAACCTTAAACCCCAAAGAGTTTGTTGACCTCTTAAATAACGAACGACGCAAGCACTCACTTCGTCCATTATCCCTCAACTCCCAGCTCACTCGCTCAAGTACCTTGAGAGGTCAAGCGCTGCTCAAAAACAAAAACACCAATCTAGGTTTTGTGGAAGCCATGAATCAAGCTGGATACACGAATATTGTCCGCGGCGAGTTTGCTAGTTACGGTCGCTTTAGCGCCGAGGAACTCCTCGCGAGCCTGCTTTTTAGTCCCTCGACGGCTGGGCAAATCATGAATGGTGACTACACTGATCTTGGCATCTCCGCCGTAAATATGGAAGTTGACGGTTGCCCCACACAGGTAATTGTCGGGCATCTCGGAGGTTTTATCCCTGCCGAGTATGACCAAGAATCGCTCGATAGTTGGTCAAATCTAAAGTCCAATCTCACAACTATCTTGCCATCATGGGAAAAAGCCATGGAATATGAGTATATTGATAAAGAGAAGTTAGGCGAGCTCTTGACAATTCTTTATAGGCGACTAAGCTTAGCCGAGGAAATCCTAAATACTATGGAAAAAAACCAGTGGTTAACTGACGATCAAAAAGCCAGAATTATTAAAGATAACGACGACGCGAAGTCCGCCGAATCAATCATAACCGAGCTCAACGAGAGGTAACATGAAAAAATTGCTTGGCAGGGTAGTTATAGAATATTTTCGACTTCTTGCAGTTGTTCAGCTCAAAAAAAATCCCAAGGCGATAATTATCGGGATCACCGGCTCCGCCGGCAAAACCTCAACTAGGCTTGCAATCGTCCATATTCTTCAAGCTCGTGGACGAGTCAAACACTCAGTACACGCCAACTCCGAGTCAGGCATTCCGCTCAATATTCTCGGATTAAGTCCCAAAACTTTTTCACCTCTTGATTGGACGAGACTCATCGTACTTGCTTTGCTTAAGCTGCTATTCAATTGGAAAAAATTTGATTATTATGTCGTCGAGATGGGGATAGATAGCGCCAAAATCCCCAAAAATATGGAGTACCTTCTGAAAATAGTGCGCCCCCAAGTCGGCGTTGTTCTCAATACTGGACTTGTTCATGCCGAGGGATTTGACCACCTTGTAAAGGACCTAAACCCCAAAAGAAGAATTGCCAAACTCAGACAAGAAATTGCCAATGAAAAAATCAAACTCTTAACGAGCATGGGTAGTCGAGGTGTTGCGATCATCAATGTAGATCAAAAAGAGCTCGCAAGTCTCACCAAAAAAATTAGTGCCCGCAAAATCACGATCGGCAAATCCTCAAAAGCTAACCTCAGAATCACCAAATACAGAACGGGCCTCAATGGCTCGGGGTTCCAGTTTATTTACCAGGGACAGAAGCATGAGGCACATTTTGCGGATCTCTTTCCCCCGCACTACGCCTATACATTTGCAGCCGCGCTCGCGGTCGCTGCCGGACTCGGGATCTCGCCAAGAACTGCAATCCCCGCCCTAGAGAGCTACCGTGCTCCAGCTGGCAGGCTCCGTGTCTTTGTTGGCAAAAAAAACACCATGCTTCTTGACTCTTCCTATAACTCAAGTCCCGACTCGATGAGAGAAGCACTCGATCTTGTCAAAAACTTGGCCCCAAAATCCAGAAAAATTGGTGTCATTGGGGATATGCGCGAGCTAGGAACTAGTACTAAGCAGGCTCACAAAGATCTCGCCGACCAAATTATCAAGTCTCTCGACGAGGTGCTTCTGTTTGGAATATATACTAAAGAACACATATATCCAGTTTTGCTCGCCAAAAAATTCCCCGCCCATCACTTTGAGACCATTAACTCGCTCAACAACTACCTCTTAAAAACAGTCCCTTCAAGATCCCTTATTCTTTTCAAGGGGTCACAAAACAAAATCATGCTCGAAAGGTCTGTCGAGTTTATGCTCAAAAACGAAGCAGACGTCAAAAATCTCTGCCGCAGAGGAACCTATTGGGACCGGATCAGGGCAAAGACTAGCTAGGGTGTGGTATAATCTGGAGCATGACCATCAAGCACAAGAGGATCGAGCTTCCTGATCTCCCCTACGGCTACGACGCGCTCGAGCCAGTAATTTCAAAAAAGATCATGGAGCTTCATCACACTCGTCATCACTTGGCCTATGTCACAGGTGCTAATGCCGCGATGGATAGACTCGAAAAGGCTCGTGCCGGAGAAGGTCTAGACATCGACTACAAGGCTACCATGCGCGACCTTTCCTTTCACCTAAACGGAGTCAAACTCCATAGTATTTTTTGGCAAAATCTTCGTAAAGCCAAAAAAGACAACGCTCCTAGCGGTGCGCTCCTTGCAAAGATAGAAGAACAATTTGGTAGTTTTGAGGCTTTTCAGGCAGAGTTTGCTGGTGCCGCCAAATCAGTCGAAGGCTCTGGCTGGGCCGCTCTTGTTCAAGATGGAGAAGATCTGCAAATCATCCAAATCCAAAATCAAAATCTTATGTTTGTCGTCGACACCAAACCACTCCTACTCTTGGACGTTTGGGAACACGCCTATTACCTTGACTACCAAAATGACCGCGGCAAATACGTCGACGCCTTCTGGGCGATCGTCAACTGGGACGACGTTGCCTCCCGTCTCGCAGCCTAACAATCTCAAGTTCTCGTGTTAAAATAACTTACCAACTAAAGTTCTGTCGGGCCTGCCCGCCGTAGCTTTAGCGAAGGCGGGGTATGGTTTAACGGTAGAATTGGCGCATGGGGTGCGTCAGGCAGAGGTTCAATTCCTCTTACCCCGACATGAAACAACACACCTATCTCAGAAACTTTATCTTTGGGGTTGAGGACTCTCTAGTCTCGACAGTCGGGCTCCTCGCAGGGGTTGCTTCAGCTTCTGCCACCTCTCGTACAATCCTCGTGACTGGAGTGGTCCTGATCGTAGTCGAGGGACTCTCTATGGGAATTGGTAGTTTTCTTTCCGAGGAAACGACCGAGGAGATGACCGGGAAGAAACTAGCTCCAGGAGAGGTTCTAAAAGGAGCGCTAATTATGTTTGTCTCATATTGCGCAGCAGGTCTCTTGCCTCTATTTCCTTATCTTCTAATGCCAGCTACAAGGGCTATAGCCTACTCTGTTATCGCCTCACTCTCTGGGCTAGCGCTCCTTGGCTACGGCACCTCGCTCTATTTTGGTCGCCCTAGTCCTTGGCGCCGCGCTCTTAAAATGCTTTTCTTAGGCGGATCCGCAGTGATTGCTGGAATATTGATTGGCAAAACTCTCCACCTCTAGTACAATCAATCTGGTATGTGGTCATGGCTCAAGTCTCACAAATTCGTCGCAGTCATTAGTATTGGAATAATTATTGTCGCAATTTTCCTCTTTTCCCAAAAATCTCAAGCCGAGTATGACGAATTTGTTCCTATCAAAAAGGACTTAAAGGAAACGCTCGAGCTCTCCGGAAAAATAGACGCAGGAGTTAGTGCGACTCTACGTTTTTCGGCAGGTGGACTAGTTACTTATCTAGGCGCCAAAGAAGGGGACGCAATCAAAAAATGGCAAACACTCGCAAGTATCGACACGCGTCAACTCCAAAAAACTCTCGAGCAAAAGCTCAATCTCTACGCGATTCAAAGGGGTACCCACGATCAGTTCATCGATGACAACGATAACTCAATTCCAGATGGAGAGTTAGGACTAGAGCTCAAGCGCTTACTCGAAAAAAATTCCTATCAACTCGAAAATACCGTTAAAGATGTCGAGTATCAAGATCTCGCACTCTCGCTCGCGAGATTGTCATCTCCGATAGCAGGAGTCTTGATCACCTCGCCAGTCACGACCTCAAACGTGCAAGTCCTCGCAACCGACACATGGATAGTAATCGACCCTAGCTCACTTTACTTCTCCGCCGATATCGACGAGACCGACATTCGGAGGGTCGAGGTTGGTCAAAAGGCGATCATCACGCTCGACGCATTTCCCGATCAATTTGTGGAGACGACGGTTGATAGTATTTCTTTTGCCCCAAAAGAAACCACGGTCGGAACCACCTACGAAGTCAAGTTTGCTCTTCCATCATCTGCAATCGGCAATCTCCGGCTCGGTCTCAACGGTACCGCCGAGATCATCATGAACGAAATGGGCGGAGTCCTCGCCCTACCTTCTAGCGCCATAACTACCGTCGACGGCAAAACGATGGTCTACGTCAAGTCGGGCAATAGATATGAGGAACGAGAGATCAAGACAGGCATTGAGTACAAGGGATATGTTGAGGTCATAGAGGGAATAGGGGACGATGAACATGTCTACTCAAAAAAGTAAGAAAAAATTCCCAATAATTAAGCTAGACAAAGTTTCCAAAATTTACGAGCTGGGAGAAGAAAAAATCGAGGTTTTAAAAAACATCTCGCTCTCGATCTTTCCCGGCGAGTTAGTTGCAATCGTCGGTCCCTCGGGATCAGGTAAATCAACTCTCATGCACATCATGGGACTACTAGACAAGGAGAGCTCGGGCCAAGTCTATCTAAATAATAACCTCACAACCGATCTAAACGAAGAACAGGCCGCGAGCCTCCGCAACAAAAACATCGGCTTTGTGTTCCAGCAGTTCAACCTCTTGCCTCGCACAAGCGCCCTCGAAAATGTTCTTCTCCCCACCCTCTACTCACATCCTCAAGTAGATAGAACCAAAAATGCTCAGGAAATATTAACTGCCTTGGGGCTTGCCGATCGCCAAAAAAACTACCCCAATCAATTATCCGGTGGGCAGCAACAGCGGGTCGCAATCGCACGTGCTCTGATCAATGATCCGGCCGTCATCTTTGCCGACGAGCCAACAGGCAATTTAGATAGTAAAAGTGGTCACGAGGTGGTAGAGATTCTCAAAAAACTAAATCGTGAGGGGAGAACGATCGTCATCGTGACCCACGACCTAGAGCTAGCCAAGGTGGCAAAGCGAGTTATCAAAATATTTGACGGCGAGATTGTGAGCGACATATGAACTTCTCTATTCTATTTAAGTCCGCAATGATCTCGATCATGCGTAACAAACTCCGCTCTATCCTAACCACCCTTGGCGTCGTGATCGGGGTCCTATCAGTCATTCTCCTTACAAGTATCGGCAACGGTCTAACCGTCTTTGTCGAAAAACAATTTGAGACTCTTGGCTCCAACTTGCTCATTGTCTCGCCCGGAGAAATAATTAACGAAGAAGGAGGGTTTAACCAAGAAGCGGCCGCCCTCTCCCTCTCTACCTCCAAACTGTCACTAGCTGACGCGACCGCCCTCAGTCGGGTCGGATATCCGTTGGGAGATGTATCTCCAGTAATCGAGGGCAGTGTCGATATTCGCTCAGACCAAGGCAAGCGTAAGGGATTTTCCGTCGCCACTTCTCCTGAATATAGTGAGCTCAGAAACACCAAAACCACAAAAGGAAGGTTTTTTAACGACACTGATCAAAGTAGTAGCCGAAAAGTGGCAGTCATTGGTAGCAACATTGCCGACAAGCTCTATTCTGGGGTCAATCCAGTTGGTCAGACAGTCACAATTAATCGCATCAAGTTTGAGATCATCGGTGTCGCGGAGCCAAAAAGTAGTGGTAGCTTTGGTGGTCCTGACATCGATAGTTCTGTCTATATCCCAATCACAACCGCGAGAAGCGCTCTCAGCCAGGACAAAATCTCCTACATTCTAGTCCAAGCTCTCGACAAAAAAGAAATTGACCGCGCCAAAGATAAGATCTCTGAGGTCATGGGTAAGAGGCTAGAGGAGGAGGACTTTTCGGTATTTGATCAAGCAGAAATTCTCGAAACAATTCAGACAATTCTTGCGACCCTCACGGTCGGACTCGCGGGAATTGCTGCAATCTCCTTAGTTGTCGGCGGGATCGGGATCATGAACATTATGCTCGTTGCAGTCTCTGAGCGAACGAGAGAAATTGGACTCAGGAAAGCGCTCGGTGCTACCCCAAAAAATATCTTGACTCAGTTCTTGATCGAGTCGGCGGTGCTCTCGACCTTAGGCGGGATCATCGGGATTATCCTCGGGATGCTCGGCGCGCTCGCGATCAAGCCATTTTTCCCGGCAACACCTGCCTTAAACTCAGTTCTTCTCGCATTTGCGGTCTCACTCTTAACAGGCATCATCTTCGGCGTCTTTCCAGCCAAAAAAGCCGCCAACCTCAACCCGATCGAGGCCCTCCGCTACGAATAGGCTATACTAAAACTAATGAAAAAACTTCTCATCCTCGCTCTAATCGCCACTCTCCTTTATGGAGGTTATCTCTATTACGACATGAAAAGCTACTCAGAAGATGTTCCAACCACATCGGAAGAGTATCCGGGCCAGCTAATAATTACAGACGCAAGCAACAATCTTGGCCACATCGCCTCGGTTCTCGGCGCAAACGTCTCAAACATTTTTGAGGAGGGCAAAGAGATCTTAAGCGATGCAACGAGCGGAGCCTCAGAGCCTATCATTAACAAGCTAGTCGAAAAAACTCAGGAAACACTCAAGGATCTCCCAAAAAAAGAAGCCGAAAAAATCAAATACGAATTTTGTAAAGATGTCATCACTGAATATGAAAACAACTAGGAGTATTGGGGGTCACGTATCCTCAGGTGGCGGCGTCACGACTGCAATCACCAACACTTTGGCAATCGGAGGCAACTGTCTCCAAATATTTGCTGGTTCACCGCGCATGTGGGCGCGCTCACTGTATCCAGCATCAATTGCCGAAGAATTCAAGCTACTCACTATCCGCCACGAACTCTCTCCTGTGTATATTCACGCACTCTACTTAACCAATCTGGCTTCTGACAATCCTGAGCTAGTAGAAAAATCAATCAAGGCTCTCGTGACCGACATGACAAACTCAGCTGCAATTGGTGGAGCCGGTGTGGTTTTGCATATTGGCTCGCACCAAGGACGAGGGTGGGAGACTGTCAAGACTTTAGTCATTGAAAGTATCAAAAAGGCACTAGATTCGACACCAAAAGAATCCATTCTGCTCTTAGAAAACTCAGCCGGTCAAAAAGGCAAGATAGGTTCACTGTCCGAGCTCAAAGATATTCTGAAGGCTATCCAGAATGATCGTCTGCGGGTATGCCTAGACACCGCGCACGCCTACGAGGCAGGTTACGACATTGCCGGCTCAACTGGACTCGAGAAATGGATCTCCGAAATCGAGGCCACAATCGGCCTAGACAAAGTCGAACTCCTCCACCTCAACGACTCCAAGACTCCGCTTGGCAGTGGGCGCGACAATCATGAGAACATTGGTGATGGCCATATCGGACTCGAAGGCATGCGTGGGATTGTTAATCACCCCAAACTCTCGCACCTCCCCCTGATTCTCGAAGTTCCAGGGCTAGAGGGCATGGGTCCCGACCAAGCGAACCTCGACCGCGTCAAATCACTCTTGCAATCTAGTTTATAATCTAACCTATTATTAATTACTATCTTAATTGGAGGTAAAGATGGGAGCGAGCACTGGAGAGGGTGAACACAAACTTACAGTATCAGATTATCTTGAGGCATTCGATCTACAAGTTAAGAAGGACTACGCAAGAAATCCCGAAATGCTGGATGCAATCTTAGCAATCCTCGGCGAAATTAATGGGGTCGTTGATAGAACAATGTTTGCCTCATCAGCAGTCATAACGGACAAAAAAGATCTTCATAGAATGGAACAAATGCTTCAATTGAGGGATTGAACATATATTCTCATGTTTGTGAACATTGTCTAAATGATTGAGCTGATACAATACCCTCATGTCAGATCTCAGAATAAGGCTCGACGAGCTCAAGCTCAAACTCAAGCTCGATGAGCATCAAAGTGAAAAAGCCGCTCTCCTCAAAGAAATGGAAACGGAGGGCTTTTGGGACCTACCAGATTCTCAAAAAAAAGCCCAGCGCTTGTCAGAAATAGACGGAGTCCTGAGTTCCTTTATCGAAGTCGAGAACGCGATCGCTGATCAAGAGGTAGCTGAGGAAATGGGCGAAGAAGTCGACAAGTATACTGGTATTGCAACAGCAGCGCTCGCTCGACTAGAGCTCGCAACCTACCTCTCAGGGAGATACGACGCACTCGACGCGATCCTCTCAATCCACGCCGGGGCAGGAGGCACAGAAGCCATGGATTGGTCAGGCATGCTCGAGCGAATGTATCTAA